>JBIKKS010000356.1:0-3073 GCA_044360235.1 Flavipsychrobacter sp.
GCTGATGTCGCTAACTCTGGATAGCAAGATGGCTGCACACAGCACCATGAAGGATATCAAACGACTGAAAAAACAAGCGTCGGAATTCAAAGAAATGGCGCATAAGTACAAGCGCAGCTTTGGGAGGGCAGAGCGCGAGCAGCGCAAAGCACTGTTTGACGAAGCCTACAAAATAATGAAAGATGTGGGCAGGCTAGAGCAGTACATCATAGATGATGTAGTAGCAAAAGCACAGGTCATAACAGCCACACCCGTGGGTGCCCATCACTACACGGTACGCTCGCTCACCTACCACACTGTGGTGATAGACGAAGCTGGCCAAGCACTGGAACCCGCTTGCTGGATACCGATACTGAAGGGCAAAAAAGTAATACTGGCTGGCGACCACTGCCAGTTGCCACCCACCATCAAAAGTGCCGAAGCTGCCCGCCAAGGGCTGAGCATAACACTGCTGGAAAAATGTATAGCCCTGTACCCTCAAGCAGTAGCACTGCTTAACGAGCAATACCGGATGCACCAGCATATAATGGGTTATTCATCGGGTGTGTTTTACAGAAATCTGCTACAGGCACACACTACCGTAGCTCGCCATCTGCTGCATGATGCCGAAACACCTCTTGCTTTTATAGACACTGCCGGCTGTGGCTACGAAGAAAAACAAGAACAAACTGCCATCTCTAACCCCGATGAGGCAGCACTGCTGCTGCGCCACCTCAGCCAGTTGGTCACATCTTTGCAGCCCCACTATAGCGGTGGAACATTCCCCTCTATAGCGGTGATATCGCCCTACCGAGAGCAGATATATGTGCTGCGGGAGCTGATGCAGCACTCCCCCGCATTGCTGCCCTACAGCGCCAATATTACCATCAATACCATAGATAGTTTTCAGGGGCAGGAGCGCGACATTGTATACATAAGCATGACCCGTAGCAACGATGCAGGTACTATTGGTTTCTTGTCTGATATTAGGCGTATGAACGTAGCCATGACCCGAGCCCGCAAAAAACTGGTGGTAATAGGCGACAGTGCCACACTATCGCGGCTGGCATTCTATGCCGATTTTATAGCTTATGCCGAGCAACTCAATGCCTACCAAAGTGCATGGGAGTTTATGGATATTTAAGCCACGAAAAAAAGTGAGGTAAACACATTTCTCAAAAAAAATGTTGCCACATTATGCCTTACTTCAAATTTTTAGTAAGTTTAATCCAAATACGTGCGTTATGAAAAATTCTATTTTGTCCGGGTTGGGTCTTATAATCATCTTTTTCGTTACAGGTTGCGACAACTATTCTAAATGCCCTATAGACGAAAAACCACAGATAGCCGCTGATAGTCGAATGATTGGCATATGGAAGGCCGTAGGAGATCCTAACCGGTTTGATTATTTTCTGATTCAGAATAGCGAAGACAATCACAAAGAATTTGTGGAGTGGGTAGGCAAAAATAAAGGTGAAGAACAAGACCGCAACGAAGCAGTAAGAATGATAGTAGACCGATTCAAATCGGGCGAAGCTAAAAACACACACACTCTTTACGTCACACGTATGGAACAAAATGGCTCCGTTCCCCTTTATGAAAACGTAAATGCTACAATCGCTAGAGTTGGAAATAGTACTTTTCTAAGTATTCCGTACAGAAACCTACCTAATGAAGACGAAGAAATAAAAGAAGAAAAGTCGGATACAGGCTACTTATTTATTCGCATTCTTAGCTTTAATAATAATGGTAGCTTACTTAAATTAGCTCTAGTAAACGACCCATCGCTCAAATACCTGAGCAGTAGCAGTCAGGTGCGCAAACAAATTGCTGCCAACATGCACAGGTCTTCTTATTACTCAGATACAATTACCCTTTATAAAGTAAATGGCTATCACGAATCTAAAAAAGGCTCAATCACGGTAGCCAACAAATGGGAGTAATACGCAACAAATAGCACTACTCCGCAAAGTAGTTGATGACACACTCCTTCAGCATACGCTCTTGTTCTGCCATACCCTTTATGGGTACTTTTTCTACTTCGTTGAAGTGTGGCCAGCCTTCCTCGTCCCTGCCTACAAACTCATAAAACCCATGCTGTGTGAGCAGTGTACATACCGCTATGTGCATGAGGTCTTGTTTTTGTTCTTTCGAGAATTTTTTGCGGGGCATTTTGCCTAGCTCGTTTACCCCTATCAAAAACAGTATACCTTCCATATCGGGCAGCTTACCAAAACGCTCTCTGAGCATGTTTTCTGTATCCAGCCACCTTTGTTCAAAATTTTCCATAGTTCATGTGTTACTGGAGATCCTCTATTTGCGTGGTGAGTAACAACCATTTTCCAGTATCTGGCGAAATTAGAGTATTACACCTGAAACAGTGTGTAATACCCGTATCTTTTTAGTCAATATAGCTGTATCTTACGGGCACAATTTTTAAGAAAAGTTAAAAATAATAGTCATATCCCTCTTTGTGGCTTTGGCGTTATATTTTTGATACCACAACTACATTACTGAGATAAAAAGCACAATAGAAATGGAAATATCTTCATCTTTCGACATTCGCGAACTCAACGAACGCATACACCAGCAAAGTGCCTTTATAGACCTGCTCACAATGGAGCTAAATAAGGTAGTAGTAGGGCAAAAACACATGGTAGAACGCCTGTTGATAGGTATGCTGGCCAATGGTCATGTACTGCTGGAAGGCGTACCCGGTCTTGCCAAAACATTGGCTATCAAGTCGCTGGCATCTGCTATTGATGCTCGGTTTGCCCGTATTCAGTTTACGCCCGATTTGCTGCCTGCCGATGTATTGGGCACTATGGTCTACAACCCTCAAGACCATGTGTTTGCGGTGCGCAAAGGCCCCATATTTGCCAACTTCATACTTGCCGATGAAATAAACCGCGCCCCTGCCAAAGTGCAAAGTGCCCTGCTAGAGGCCATGCAGGAACGTCAGGTAACCATAGGCGACAGCACTTACAAACTGGAAGAACCTTTTCTGGTACTTGCCACCCAAAACCCCATAGAACAAGAAGGTACTTATGAGTTGCCCGAAGCACAGGTAGACCGCTTTATGCTGAAGATAGTT
>JBIKKS010000358.1:0-3072 GCA_044360235.1 Flavipsychrobacter sp.
GGTTTTATCTTGTAGCGCTCTCAGGCGGCTCATGTGGTCTATTCTGTGTTTGTATTGCTCTATATGTCCGTACAGCATAGTAGCATTTGAGTGCATACCCAGCTTATGGGCTGTTTCGTGTATGTGTAGCCAACCATCACCATCTACCTTGTCGGCACATATTATATCACGTACTTCTTTTGCAAATATCTCAGCACCACCACCAGGCAAAGACTGCAATCCAGCATCTTTCAGTTTTTGCATGCCTTCTTCTACAGTGAGTTTTGCTTTCCTGAACATATAGTCAAGTTCCACAGCAGTAAAACCTTTCAGGTGCAGGTCTGGTCGGTGTGTTTTTATTCGTGTCAGCAGTTCACAGAAAAATTCCAAATTCATTTTTGGGTGTACGCCACCTACTATGTGCACTTCGGTTACAGGCTGATTGTCATATTTTTTTACAATGTCCAGCATCTGGTCCATACTCAGTTCCCAGCCTTCGTCTCGGTGTTTGTACTGGCGCGAGTAAGAGCAGAAATTGCATGTGAATACACATACATTAGTAGGCTCTATGTGAAAGTTGCGGTTAAAGTAAACCTTATTATCATGCAAATCGCTGGCTATATAGTTGGCTAACGCACCTACAAAACCCAACTCACCTTTCTCAAACAACACCAATCCCTCTTCTTCAGTTATTCGCTCTCGGTTATACACCTTTTCGGCTATTGTCAATAATTGTGTATCTGTACCCGCCACCCTGAAAATCTCTGTCATGTCTATAGCCTTCACTTCCATATTGCTGTATTTGATTTTTCTACCTTTTACTTTGCAAAGTTAGGGCTATCTGTTTAATAACTATAACTATTGGTCTATTTGGGTATTGAGTATACTATTTCCTACAGCAAACATTTTTTTGCAATTACCTTGTGCAAACCTTCATTATCTATATCTTTATGGAGCATTTTCTTATAGTAATACAATATTTTTATGAACAAGTTTAATACATGCATTACTGCATTTCTGGTCGTTTCTTCTTTTACTGGTGTGCGGGTTAATGCACAGTATATTTCTACTTTTGCCGGGCACAGAACTGCTGATACTGGTGCGTACGCCGGCGATGGTGGACTAGCAATAAATGCACAACTTAATAGTTGTACAGCCGTTGCGGTAGATGGAGCTGGTAATGTATATATAGCAGACAAGGGTAATAACGTAGTTCGTAAGGTAAACACTGCTGGTATCATCAGTACGTTTGCAGGTATTGGTGCAGCAGGTTTTGGGGGTAATGGCGGTAATGCTACTGCAGCATTGCTCAATATGCCTACTTCTGTGGCTACAGATGGTGCGGGTAATGTATACATATCTGATCAGGGCAATAATAGAATAAGAAAGGTAACGCCATTTGGCATCATCAGTACGTTTGCCGGCAATGGTATAGCCACTTATACAGGCGATGCAGATAGTGCACATTTAGCCTCTATCAATGGTCCTGAAGGTATTGCTGTAGATGTATCAGGTAATGTACTTATAGCCGATGCAGGTAATCATGTTATTCGTAAGGTATCTACATCTGGCATTATCAGTACTGTGGCAGGTAGTGGGGTTATAGGTAATTCTGGAGATGGAGGTTCTGCGTTAGCAGCGCGTTTATATAACCCGTCTGGAATAGCCACTGATGTTACTGGCAACATATACATAGCAGATGTACTTAATAACAAGATACGCAAGGTGTCGTCTTCGGGCGTTATTTCCACTTTTGCTGGTACTGGCACAGCTGGCAATACTGGTAATGGTGGTGCTGCCGTTGCAGCCAGTCTCCGCTTTCCTTCTGGTGTTGCTACAGACGGTTTAGGTAATGTATACATCGCAGACCAGGGTAACTATAATGTACGTATAGTAAATGCTTCTGGTGTTATAAGCAACTATGCAGGCACATCTACCAGTGGTTATGACGGCGATGGCGGTTTGGCAACCTCTGCAAAACTTGGTTCTCCCAAGACGGTATATGTAGACGGATGGGGTAGAGTGTATATTGCCGACAATACCAATCACGTAATACGTACTATTACTTCTGCTGCTTCAGTAGGTACGGTTTCGGCTACACAACAGTTAAGTGTTTTTCCTAATCCTACAACAGGTGATTTCACAATATCAATGCCTTCTACCTATAGTGTAGCAGTAGTATCGGTGACAGATATATTAGGAAAGGTAGTTTTTCAGCAGCAGATAACTAATAGTCTCAAAAGCTTTGAGATTAATCTTTCGAACATATTACCCGGCAACTATATTGTTAGCTTATCTACCGACAAACAAGAGTATAAATCTACCCTGGTGAAAGAATAGGGTCGTAATCAATTCAGCGTATTTAGATAAATAGCGTGTCAATTGGCACGCTATTTTATTTATATCCTATTTGGTATTTTCTGTTCTTTTTTGTTTGTCTGATACTATCTTAGCACGCAGTTATTATAATATGTATGCTCTGCAGATTTGGTAGGTTAGTTGTAGTTTCATTGTTTCTATTTAATCCGTTATACTCGTTATCACAAGATACCTCTGCTCACGGTGGTATAGGGTATGAGGCAAATATAGCTTGTGGAAGAATAATAAAACATTCTGTAAAGTTTACTGCTCCTGTACCAGACTTTTCTACATCGCTCGATCTTAATGTAGTTTTCAAACCTACTGGCAAAAAACCTTGGCACATACAGTGTGGCTATCCTATTACAGGTATTGGGGTACTAATGACCGACTACAATAGCCCAGACATTTTTGGTAGATCGGTGGGTGTTTACCCAAACATTCAAGTTCCATTAATTAGGGGTAAAAAAATAGAATGGACAGTTCGTTTTGGTTTAGGTGCAGCTTATGTTAATAAAAAATATAAAAAGCCACCTTCATTAGACACTTTCAACACCGCAGTAAGCACCCACATTAATGCTTTAGCTGTTTTTGTATCTGATTTGCGTTATCGGGTAAATGACAATTGGGATTTTCAAGCTGGCTTTAGTTTCTCTCATATATCTAATGCATTGTACAGAGAGCCAAATTTGGGGGTGAATATGTGTGGGTTTCATTTGGGTGCCAGATTTTTCC
>JBIKKS010000359.1:0-3069 GCA_044360235.1 Flavipsychrobacter sp.
TATAGATTATGCCCATGCCAATGGTTATACCCTGATGATAACGCTAGATTGCGGTATCAAATCGGTGGAGATGATCACCTATGCACAGTCGCTAGGTATAGAGGTTATAGTATGCGATCACCACTTACCCGATGCGCACTTGCCACCAGCTTATGCCATCCTCAACCCTAAACAAAAAGACTGCCCTTATCCATTCAAAGAATTGAGCGGGTGTGGCATTGGTTTCAAGCTGGTATCGGCGCTGGCCATACACTGGAAGCAGCCAATGGAAAATGTATATACCTATCTGGACCTTGTAGCTACCAGTATAGCCGCAGATATAGTGCCTATAGATGGCGAAAACCGCATACTGGCGCATTTTGGTGTAAAACAGATCAATGAATGTCCGTGTCTGGCTATTGCTACCCTCAAAGAGCTGGGTGGTGTGCAGCGGTCATTGTGTATATCAGACTTGGTTTTTGTAATAGGTCCGAGGGTGAATGCCGCCGGACGAATGGACGATGCACGCAAGGCAGTAGAGTTTTTTATAGAGTGCGACCCCGACAAAATACCAGCCCTTGCCGCTGCCCTGCATTCAGACAATGATGACCGAAAAGAAGTAGATAAAAACATTACCGAAGAAGCACTGGGGATACTCAATGACGACAAAGATGCCAGGCTCAAAAAATCTACCGTACTCTTTAGGTCGCACTGGCACAAGGGTGTGGTGGGAATAGTGGCATCGCGCCTTATAGACCATTACTATCGTCCCACTATCGTGCTCACCTCTGCCAATGGCAAGGCTACGGGCTCTGCAAGGTCGGTAGCGGGATTCAATATTTATGAGGCTATACACCAGTGCCGCGATATACTGGAAAACTACGGTGGTCACTTCTTTGCTGCCGGTATGACTCTCGACGAAAACCGGGTAGAGGAGTTTATTCAGCGGTTTGAGGAAGCTGTAGCTGGTTCTATTACAGCAGACCAGCAAGTACCCGAAATAGAAATAGATGCAGAGATACCACTGGCATTGGTAAAACCTGCATTCTTCAACCTTCTGAGACAGTTCGAGCCTTTTGGTCCTGCCAACATGAAACCTGTGTTTCTTACCCGTGGTCTTTATGACTATCAGGGTTCGTCTATAGTAGTGAAAGAACAACACCTGCGCATAGTGGCACACCAGCGCAATGGTGCCATTATAGAGGGCATAGGTTTTGGGATAGGCGACAAGTATGAGCTGGTGCGTAACGGACCATTTGATATGGTGTACAACATAGAAGAAAACGAACACAACGGTAATACTCGATTACAGGTAAGAGTAGTAGACATAAAAAAGTCGGCAAGCTGATATAGCTTGCCGACTTTGGGCGCAAGATATTATCTGTGGTTACCAGCTACAGATACTTATCGCCCATATTTCGTTTCACCTCTGCTACGTACTCTTTTATTTGTTGCTCACGGTTGCGCTCGCATATAAGCAGCACATCGGGGGTATCTATTACTATAAATTTCTCCAGCCCTTGTAGCACCACCAGCTTATCGTTAGGGGCTTTTACCATACACTCTGTAGCGTCTATCACCATTACATTTTTGCCCAGCACTGCATTGCCCAGATAGTCTTTATCGCAGTTGTCATATGCCGACTCCCATGTCCCTAGGTCGCACCAGCCAAAGTAAGCAGGTATCACATATACATTGCGGGCTTTCTCCATTATACCATAGTCAATAGAGATATTGGTGCAATGCGGGTACAAGCGCACTATAGCGTCGTGCTCTGCAGGTGTGTTATACTGCTCTGTAGCTTGCAGAAACACCTCGTGCATCTCTGGCAGATAGTTTTTCAGCGCCTCCATTATTGTTTGCACATTCCATACAAATATGCCTGAGTTCCACAGGAAGTCACCACTTTTCAGAAAAGTGCGTGCCAGTTCCAGTGGGGGTTTCTCGGTAAATGTTTTTACACGGTATATTTTATCTATCTCCTGCTCCACATCATACTGTATATATCCATAACCCGTATCTGGGCGCGATGGTTTTATACCAAGTGTCAGCAGAGATTTGTGCTTAGATACAAATTCCAGTGCCTCATGCGCACTGCGCTCAAAGGCGTGCTCGTCCATTATCAGGTGGTCTGCTGGCGACATTATAATGTTGGCATCAGGGTTGAGTGCCATTATTTTATGTGCAAAGTAGGCAGCACAGGGGGCAGTATTCTTGCGCGATGGCTCACTGATTATGTTGGCATCACTTATTTCGGGTATTTGTTCCCGCAGCGTATCCATATACTGTTCATTAGTGATGAAGTATATGTTTTCCTTGGGGCATATATGCTTAAAGCGGTTGTAAGTCCACTGTATCAACGACTTACCGGTACCCAGTAGGTCCAGAAACTGTTTGGGGAGATTTGTACGACTTTCTGGCCAAAATCTGCTGCCTATACCACCAGCCATTATGGCTACATAATTGTTTTGAATGTTCATTGCTGTGTATCCATCAGTGTGTGGCCCTACAACCTCAGATTTTTCAGTCGTTACCTTTGCACCAATTACTTTTATCGGGGTTGTTTACAGATAATATGAACTATAAAATTAGCACTTTTTCGGCTTAAATACCATTAATGCAAACGGCGACCCATGGCCGCCGTTTTAAAAACTATATTCTGTTGTATTATTCAGCTTCAGCCACTACTTCTTTTACCTCAGGTATCATACGCTTCATCATACCTTCAATACCTGTTTTCAGGGTTATCATAGATGATGGACAGCCCGAGCAGGAGCCCTGAAGCATCAGTGTAACCGTACCATTATCAAACCCCTTGAAGCTGATAGCACCACCATCCATTTCCACAGCAGGTTTTACATAGTTTTCCAGTAGTTCTTTTATACGCACTACTACGTCAGTATCGTCTGCGCTGGCTATGTTACTTTCCTTAGGTGCTACTATCTGGTCTTCGTTAATTACTGATTTGCCTTCTTCCAGATATTCTTTCAGAAACTGCCTTACCGAGGGTATAACATCATCCCAGTTAGTTTCTGGAGTCTTAGATAGAGTCACAAAATTGCTGGCAATAAATACACTTCTGATGAAAGG
>JBIKKS010000360.1:0-3059 GCA_044360235.1 Flavipsychrobacter sp.
GGCATTATACTGTACGCAAATACGATGGCTTTGTGCTGAGCCTGATTGCAGTGGGGCTCATATACTTACTGGTACCTGAGGATTTTTTGGGGCGCACTATTATCATTACCATCAGGGCGCAGATATTCGTTTATATAATTGTATGCTGTATAATAGCCAGTCGGCTGCAAGAAGGCATAGAGAAGAACATAGGCGGCTTAATTGTAGCTGCTTTGTTCTTAATACTGAGCGGATACAGAATGGCATGTATGCACAAAGCCAATACTGCCCTGAAAGGATACTTATCGGCTACAAACTATATAAACAACAATGCAGTAGTGCTGGCATTAGACTTTTCGCCCAATGGCAAGGACGCTAACGGACAACAAATAGCTACAAGAAATGCTATTTTTCATCATGCAGCTCAGTACATGGCAGCTACAAAACCACTAGTGATACTAGATAATTATGAAGCTAATATGGGCTACTTCCCTATCAGGTGGAGACAGGAGGTGAACCCATACAACCACCTAAGTAAACGCAATGGCATAGAAGGCATACCACCCTTTGCAGAAATAGAAAACTATAGCAAAACAACAGGAGTAACAATAGATAACATACTGCTGTGGTGCTATGATAGCAGCTGTAACAAGGATGCTGATTTTGCGGTATTGTATAAAGAAATAATGCACAACTACCACAGGGTATACTCTGACCAGTACGGCAATACGCTGCTGTATGAACGAAATAAGTGACTGCAAAGCACTGTAAATGCCGGCACCAGAAGGTGTATGAATAAGTACTATTATACTTCATGTATCAGCACACATAAGCGTGTATGGACCAACTTGTATAACTTTGCTCACGAAAGACAATGATGGAGGTTAAATAAACATGATTTATTGGTACTCTGATTTTGCAGTTTGTTGTGCTGACACTACACACAAGACTACTGCTATTTGAAAAATATTGCCGACTGGAAGCAGTTGCGGTATTTAAAATGACTCTTGAAAAAACTAACAAATGGAAGAAAATAAAAGACAAAAACAGGTAGGACAGGTAGTGATGGAAGAACTGAGTGACATATTCAGGAGAGAAGACATGAATATGGTAGATGGCGGAATGGTATCTATCACCAAAGTAACAGTAACCCCAGACCTGCTAGAAGCAAGGGTATACCTTAGTTTTTTTCAGGTTAATAACCCCAATGAGCTACTGGACAAAATAAAAGACCGTGGCTGGGAATGGAGAAAACTACTAGGACAGCGCATAAAAAACCAACTGAGACGTGTACCTGAGCTGACCTTTTACGGCGACGACTCACTGGACCATGTGTTTAAGATGGATGAGCTTTTCAAGAAAATAAGCGCAGAAAGAGAAGCATTCAGGAAATCTGACAGCAACGAAGCTTAAATGAATAAAACCGTTATTTGGCAACTGGCTATACGGTACCTTCTTGGCAAAAGAACAGCCAATATTGTACCTGTACTATCGCGCATCAGCATGGTAGCTATTGCGGTAAGCAGTGCTGCTATGATAGTGGTATTTTCAGTATTCAATGGGCTGGAAGGTTTTGTAAAACAACTATACAACGGCTTTTACCCAGATATAAAAGTAACGGTAACCAAAGGAAAGTTTTTTGATGCTGATACTACTGTGATAAGTAAAATGTATCAGATAGCAGGAGTAAAAGTAGTAACTGCCGTAATAGAAGACAATGCAATAGTAAACAATACCAACAATAAAGAACAAAAGGTAGTAATAGTAAAAGGTATAGACCACAACTACCTAGCGGTAAACAACATCAGAGAATCTATATCGGGCGAAGACAGTGTGTCTGCCAGTAACCAATATACAGCCATAGCGGGAGCCAGGATACTGAATGAACTAGGCACTGACATTAATAATGTGTTCAGTACCATAGAGCTCTACTATGCCAACCCTGAGCAAACAAACTTTGCAGCATCGCCCGATAATGCCTACCGCTCGCTGGAACTGCACCCTGCCGGTATGTTTCAGATATCTGACGACTTTGATGACAAATACATTTTAGCTCCGCTAAATCTGGTGCAGCATTTGTTTCATAAAGACGGGCAATATTCATCGCTGGAGATAAGCGTAGAAGATGGTAAAACCGATGAAGTAAAAGCTGCACTCAGTAAGCTGATAGGGGCAGACTACAAAGTAGAAAGCCGCTATGAGCAAAACAAAACCATGTTTATGGTGCTGCGTACCGAGAAGTGGGCTATCTATGCCATATTGGTAATGGTACTGCTGGTAGCGTCTTTCAACCTCATAGGCGGGCTGACGATGATGGTGCTGGAAAAACAAAAAGACATAGCCATACTGAAAGCTATGGGTGCGGGCAACAACGATATAAAAGCAGTATTTCTGACAGAGGGCATACTCTGGGCTATGAGTGGTGGCATATCAGGCATACTGCTGGGTACACTGGTATGTGTGGTGCAACAGCAGTTTGGTATCATCACTGTAGGCGGCTCCTTTCTTATGGATGCATACCCTGTAGACATGAATGCTGAAGACTTCCTGTTGGTTTTTGCAACAATACTGGCGGTGGGGCTACTGGCTGCATGGTATCCGGCTACTAAAGCCACCAAGGCACCTGCGCCTGCCCTAAAGGGCGTGTAAGCCTATTTCTTTTGTGCTGCCAGCTCTTTGTACACTTCCAGATATTGCTCGGCTACTTTTTTATGGTCATACTTAGCGGCATTTTTCAGCCCCAATTCTACTGTTGCGTTATAATATAACCTGTCTGAAATTAACTCGCTGATAGCTGTCGATGTCTCTGCCGGCACTGTAGGGCTTACCAGTATAGCAGAACCTTTGCCTACTTCTAACATAGCACCTATATTGCTGGTGATAACGGGTCTGCCCACAGCCTGCGCCTCTATGATGGGCATACCAAAACCCTCGTAGTGCGATGCTATATACAGTATATCGCAAGCCACATAACGCTCATATACTTGCTCATCTGTGAGGCGGTTATAGACAGTGTGAGATATATTATACTCTTTGAGTTTTGCCAGTTCATCTGGTGCTGGCCACCCTACTATATCTAG
>JBIKKS010000361.1:0-3058 GCA_044360235.1 Flavipsychrobacter sp.
CAGATAGTTGGCTACCCTTTGGCATGTCGTAACTGCTATAATAAAAACCTTCGTTTTTGAACCAAGACGTGCCGCTGAATTTCACATCTACCAGTGTATCATCTACCTTTTTGCCAGTCTTTGTATCTATGACTATTACCTTGCGCCAGTCAGACCCACCCTCGCTTACCTGATAAGCTGCCAGCGAACCATCTTTAGTAAAACTTATACCTTGCAATGAACTGGTACCGTCGCTCGAGAATTTATTAGGATCAAGAAAAACTACTGGTGTTTCATTTCCCTTTTGACGATACAGAACGCTTTGGTTTTGCAAACCATCATTTTTGTAGAAATAAGTATACCCTCCTTCTTTGAACGGAGCACTGTATTTCTCATAGTTCCACAATTCTTTAAGTCTTTTCTTTATCGCATCTCTGAATGGTATTTTAGATAAATAGTCAGAGGTAACCTCGTTTTGAGCAATAACCCATTTTTTGGTATTTGCCGACATATCATCTTCCAGCCATCTGTAGGGGTCATCAACCTTGGTACCAAAGTATACATCAGATTGGGATGTTTTCAGCGTAGTAGGATATTGCCCCTTGAAAGCTGATTTTTGCGCATGCGCCATAATGCCTGTCAATAATAGAGTGGTACAAATTGTGTATGCCTTCATTCAGTTTACTTTTTGTTATTGCTAAAAGTAAAAACTATTTCCGTAACAACGTGCGAATAATGGATACTGAAATGATACAATAAATGAAAATCACGTTCTTAGGGTGACAATTTCAGTAAAACAAGCAGCAGCGTGTTTGATTTAAAAAAATCAGACACACTGCTGAGAAACAAATTATAATAACCAATAAAATATACTACACATTATATTGAACTAACCATTTATCAACCTTGCAGCATCCTTAGCAAAGTATGTAGCTATTAAGCTGGCACCAGCACGTTTGATACCTGTTAGCGATTCTATAATCGCCTTATGTTCGTCTAGCCAGCCCATTTGTGCAGCAGCTTTTATCATAGCGTATTCGCCACTTACATGGTAAGCACTTACTGGCACATCTACCCTATCTTTTATCTCTCTTATTATGTCTAGATAAGCCATAGCAGGTTTCACCATTACAATATCTGCGCCTTCTTCCACATCCATCAGGGTTTCTTTTACCGCCTCTATACGGTTGGCATAGTCCATCTGATAGGTTTTTTTATCTCCAAAACCCGGGGCACTGTCCAGCGCATCGCGAAATGGACCATAAAAGCAAGATGCATATTTGGCACTATATGCCATAATGCCTGTTTTGTTATATCCTTCCTGCTCCAGTGCTTCGCGTATAGCACCTATTCTTCCATCCATCATATCACTGGGGGCTACTATGTCTGCCCCTGCCGCCGCATGGCTCACACTCATCTTAGCCAATACAGCCACTGTAGGGTCATTTACGATCTCACCATCTGCTACTATGCCATCATGTCCATAAGTTGAAAAAGGATCGAGTGCCACGTCGGTCATCACTACCATTTCGGGGCATGCTGCTTTTATGGCTCTTATGGCTCTTTGCATTAGCCCATCGGGGTTTAGTGCTTCAGTGCCTCTATTGTCCTTTAGTTCATCTTTACACTTAATAAACAGTAATACACTACGTATTCCTAGTGCCCACAAAGATTTCACCTCGGCTACTGTCAGGTCTACCGTCATTCTGTAATACCCTTTCATAGATGATATTTCTTCTTGTATTCCTTGCCCTTCTATGATAAATAATGGCGCAATAAAATCTGAAGGTCTGAGTATTGTTTCTGCCACCATTGCTCTTATGGCGGGCGTTTGGCGCAGTATTCTGTTACGTCTTGTAAGGTGCATGTACTTCGATATTTTTAGCAAAGCCCTGCAGTGTTATCTGTTGTAGAACAAACAACATAACAGACTATTCAATTAAGATAATTTCAAAAATATTGATTCAACTATGAGGCGAGTTTGAAGCAACATTGCCTTTCCACTATAGATGAGCCCTGAGCATCCATGCCATCTTTTCGTGTGCTTTTAGCACTCCAGTCAAGAAATCAGCAGTGCCAGCATCTTTGTAGTCATCCTCAACTTTACCAATTTCTGCCCTTACGGCTCTGATGACTGTTTCATGGTCGTTGAGCAATGACAACACCATTTTCATAGCGCCTGGTTCGTCTTTTGCCTCCGCCAGTCTGGAACTACTGGTTATGGCGGCCAAGTTGCCTGCTGCCACGCCGCCTAGTGTTCTTACTCTTTCAGCGACTTCATCTAGCAAGCCCGCTAACTCATCATATTGACCCTCAAAAAATTTGTGTAAAACTGAAAAAGCAGGACCAGTAACATTCCAATGACAGTTGCGGGTACGGGCATATAAATTAAATTCATCTGCCAGTAAAACATTTAAAATTTTACAAACTTCCGCTGCATGCTCTTCTGCTATACCTATATTAAGTTTCATAAAACAGTTTTGTGTAAAAATACCGAAATCCGAAAGGATTAAAAGTGACAATTATCATTTTAACCGAACAATCACAAAATCTTACTACTTACTCCTACACCCTACCCTGCGATACACACGACACACCAAATACTTTATTGGCTGTAGCCAGTTTCATATCTAATGAAGTAATGCCTAATAGCACCTTATTTAGCAACGGACTAAAAGGTTTCATGTTGGAAGTGGCTTCTTTTTGTTTCAGCATATTTTGCATTTTCCTAACTGTCCACACCATCGGAAACAAACTACCATATAGATAATACGTATTTTCAATGTTGTATTTTGCTTCATTCAGTACTTTGTTGAGTGTGTCAATCTTATATCGCCTATAGTGTCCCAGGTAAACATCGTGTCCACTCCATAAGGAGTAAAACGCAGGAACTGTGATAAAAAAATGATTGTTGTTGCCCGTGCTTGCGGCTTTAATGTCTTTAAGCATTTTCAGATCATCTTCGAGATGTTCCAATACATCCATTAAAATCACCAGCCCATTTTCTATTTCATCAGGTATACGCAGAGTTTTCTGAATTTTATCATTTTTTGTAGCCGATATTTCCTCTGCAGAGTAG
>JBIKKS010000362.1:0-3014 GCA_044360235.1 Flavipsychrobacter sp.
TAAGATGGCCACGCTACAACCCCTGAAACTGCCTTAGGAAACGGACATCGTTTTGGGAGTAGAGGCGCAGGTCATTGACCTGAAACTTGATTTGGGTGATGCGCTCTACACCCATACCAAACGCAAAACCAGTGTATACCTCGGGGTCTATACCAAAGTTGCGGAGCATATTAGGGTGTACCATGCCACAACCCAGTATCTCTACCCAGCCACTGTGTTTACAAAGGTTGCAACCACTGCCGCCACATACGGTGCAGGAGATATCCATCTCGGCACTGGGCTCTGTGAAGGGGAAGTAAGATGGACGGAAACGCACCTTGGTATCGGGGCCAAACATCTCTGTAACGAAGTAGTAAAGTGTTTGTTTGAGGTCGGCAAAGGATACGTTTTTGTCAACATACAATCCCTCGAACTGGTGAAAGAAACAGTGTGCACGAGCAGATATGGTTTCGTTGCGGTATACCCTACCCGGGCAAATGACCCTAACTGGTAGTGGCTGAGACTCTAATATGCGTGCCTGCACCGATGAGGTGTGTGTGCGCAGCACCCAGTCGGGGTTTTGGGCTACGTAGAAGGTATCTTGCATGTCGCGGGCAGTGTGGTGCTCGGGCATGTTGAGGGAGGTGAAGTTGTGCCAGTCGTCTTCAATCTCAGGTCCAGTAGCTACGCTGAACCCTATCTTTTCGAATATGGATACTATCTGGTTTTCTACTACCCTCAGTGGATGGCGAGTGCCCATGGGTATGGGTGTGCCCGGCAAACTGATATCTAAAGCCGGACCACTAGCTGCTGCCGACTGCTGCAGCGTGCTGAAATGTGCAAACCTAGCCTCAGCAAGCTGCTTAAAGCCATTGAGTAGCATACCCGCTTCTTTGCGCCCCTCTGGTGGCACAGATTTCATTTCGGTAGCAAGTAGTTTTACAAGGCCCTTTGTACCCAAAAATCGAATACGGAATTGCTCCAGATCGGCGGGGGTGGCGGGTTCAAATGCATTAATCTCTTGCTCGTAAGCTAATATCTGTTCCTGTAAAGATGGCATAGGTGCAAAGATATTGCGAAGTGATTAACGAACGATAAAAATTATAGCGACAGTTTTCTGTTGATGGAGTTTCCTAGCTATTACAGGTAGTAGTCTGCTATTGTTTTGCCTGTAGTGGTACTTTATAGTTCTGGTAATCGCTGCATTTATTCGCCCGAGATTTGCAGGATTAAACTAACAATAATATTGTGGAATGGGCCTGTCAACTTAGTTTTTTGCCATATTTATGATTATGTCGTCGAGTTCATCACTGCTTGCTTTTATGAGATCGAGGAGGTGTTTATTCTCTTCTGTCAGGGTATCCAAGTCAAACAGGTTTACCAATCCTTTTATGTTAGCAACAGGCCTCCTGATCGTATGCGATTGCTGGTGGATCATTTCTTTTATTGTTTTCCTATTATCTTCAATCGTTCTCAGATACCCGGTAATCTCATACCCAATACACATTATGCCTTCAGGGATACCGTTTGCTTCCGTTATTGCTATAAAGTCCCAATCAGTAACTATAAATTCATTTACAGTTACCGGCTTCCTGATAACTATTGAATTGAAAACACCCGGGTGCTGGAAACAGCTGCTTACTACATCATTAACTAAAGCATGATCGTATGGATGCACATCATCCATACAGCTTTTACCTAAAAAATCTGTTCTCAGAAAACCAAATTTGTCTTTGAAGGACTTGTTGGCATATTCATAATTTCCCTCCATATTGATGAAAATGAGGTAAAAATTATGAGACCTTTCTAGCAGGCTAATGAGGTATTCGTATTGGCTTTTCATAAACTATACACTATTATACACTCTCCAAACATAATGAGTAAAGTTAGCGTGTATTTGGGCCAATAGATTATGTCTGCTTACAATAATTACTCTTTATGAACACTAATTATAGCATCACAGGTCTGTTTCCCATACACGTCTGGTAATTATCAACAATAGTTACCAGTTCCTGCCATTATATTAACAAACACTGTAGTTATTACAGCCCCCTTATTCTACTTATAAGCCCAGTAGTGGAGTAGCCTTCTACAAATGGTATGATGTGTACCTGACCGCCATTTTGCTGCACAAAGTCGGCACCTACTATTTTATCTATGGTATAGTCGCCACCTTTTACTAGTATATCGGGTCTTAGTAGTTTAATGAGTGTTTCGGGTGTGTCTTCATCAAAAAGGCACACGGCATCTGTGCAAAGTAGAGATGCTATCTGAAAAGCACGGTCTTGCTCATGTGTCACGGGGCGGGTAGGTCCCTTTAGCCGCTGGACAGAAGCGTCTGAATTTACGCCCACAATAAGCATATTGCCCAAGCTAGCGGCACGCGCCAGGAGGTCCAGATGCCCATGATGCAGTATGTCAAAGCAACCGTTTGTAAATACTATTTTTTTGCCCATCATTCGCCACGCATTACAGTCACGTAGCAGTGCATCTCGGCTATATACTTTTTTCTGTATCCACTCCAGTTTGTTCATTTCGTTTGCGGTTGTAGGGTTGTATGGCTACAAGTGCCACCAGTCCCAGTACTATTATTACTGCGGTTTGTGCTACCCAAGCTATCCACCCAAATGCCTGCCCTGGCACTTCATTCACACCATAAGCCACCAGCATTTGGGCTACCAGTGCAGTATACAGCCCTATGCCGCCGGGAGTCACTATCATACCTAGGCTACCATACACCAGTACTACCAGTGCAGTGCTCATAGACAGGTGAGCGGTGGCCTGCAAGCAGCCAAAACCAACATAGAGCTGCAGTAGGTACATAAACCATATAAGAAAAGAATAACCCAGAAATGCCCACCTTTTTTTCATGTGGAGGATAGACAGTACCCCTCTCATCAGTTCCTTTACAAACAGGCCAACCTTAGTGTTTTTGTTGCGACGATAGAGCAGTATACCTACTATTACCATCAGCACCATTACTACACCCACTATCAGCAATATTGTTTTACTGCTTTCAAACTTGGCAGATACAG
>JBIKKS010000363.1:0-3013 GCA_044360235.1 Flavipsychrobacter sp.
CGAAAGAAATTATCAACTTACTCTCAGTTCATGAATTAGAAAATGCTAATGCAAAATTGACAGTCGCTGAACAACAATCTGAAACAAGTAAATTCAAAAAAAATATATTTCTAGGTTTAGCTATATTTTTGGCTATTGCAGTCGTATTGTTGTTTGTGGTTTACAGACGCACTATGCTACTCAATAATACACTAACAAAACGAGAAATAGAGTTGAAAAAATCCAATGATGTAAAAGACAGGCTTTTTTCTATCATTGGTCATGACTTAAGAGGTCCCATTGGTAGCATACCTATTATGCTAGAACTAATGAATGATGAAAGCACTACAGAAGAGGAGCGCACTTATATGTATGAGAGTATAGTGAGCCATGTTTATGCATCAAAAGAAACATTAGATAAACTGCTTTATTGGGGTGGTGCACAAATTAAGGGAACAGGGGTTAATAAAATCAATTTTTCTGTCGGCGACACTATTGATAGCATACTGAAACTTACTCAAAACACTGCTAAACAAAAGAACATAACTATAGAAAACGAAATTGACAACAATATAGAATTATATTCAGATCCTACTCATTTTGATTTTGTATTGCGAAATCTGTTGTCAAATGCCATAAAGTTCACTCACCCAAATGGCAAAGTTATTTTGAGTGCAGCAAAAAGTGGGACTGATGGTGCAGTCACTTTTTGCGTTCAAGACGATGGAATAGGTATAGTTCCCGAAAAAATACAAGATATATTCAAGCCATTTAGTAGTAGCGAACGGGGCACTGCCAATGAAAAAGGCACTAGTATAGGGCTAATGCTCTGTAAGGAATTTGTGAACGAAAATGGAGGAAATATATGGGTGAACTCAGAACTAGGTAAGGGTTCTTCATTTTTCTTTACGTTCAAGTCTGCTTAATTCCATTATATTTTTCCAATAAATAGCATTATTTTTTTTGTGCTATAAAATTTAAACCAAAAAAGAAATACTCTCTTCTCATCCCACTGGATGATTGTATAGTCAATTCTTGGTCTAATAATTTTTGAGGATTAGAGAAACGATATACAATGGGTAAATAATACCGTACGTATTGTACAGAATCGGCAGAAATATTAAAACCGTTTTGTTGCATTAGTGATTGCCAATTGGCAAGGCTACGTATATTTTCGTTGCCTATCAATATGTCTTTTTGTAGTTTTTCGTCCCAGATAGTTATTATTCTTTTGTTGCCCCTATACTTATAAAGCTTTGCACGTTGAATTATATTATTCCCATTCTCTTCTATTGACAATATTCGACCACCGGTTCTCAAACAATCATTGAAAATCTGTAACGCATCGTTTATTGGCTCCAGATGATGTAGGGTATCTTGTACTATTATCCAGTCATAGGTATTCGCTGCTGGCTTGTTGTCAAATAAATTTTCGTAAGTACAAGTAAACAGCGAGGTATCGCCATATTGGCTCCAATATTCTTTGCGTTTCTGTACGGTTTCGTAGTAAAACTCCAATGTGGTGCCATGAGTAGCTATACCATTCATTGCAAGGTATAAACAAGTGGTGCCATAGCCACAACCACAATCCCAAATGGACATGTCCATATTGGGTTTTCTACCTTCTACCAGATATTTATGAATATACTTCAACCGCTGCAAAAAATAATTGCGCCTGAAATGCCAAGAAGACTTCTTTCCCAGAAACTTGTAGTAAGGTTGCATCTCAGTGTGCACTTCCAGCTCTTTTAGTAGCAGTTCAAAGAACTGTTCGGGGGACATCATGAATATTGGCAAACGATTGATGAGTAAATGAACAAAACAGTGTCAAATGTAACAAGTAAAAAGTAAATAGCTAGAATGGCACTGACCAAAAATCAGAAAGCTATCAAAATTGTAGTGTTTTCTCACAAAAACTGCTTCAATTATTGTAGAAACGAACAAATGTAATTTTAGGGAGTTAATTTTGCATATACTTTCGATGAGGCATAGCAAAAGAGATGTTTTTGTGTACCTGAGACGAGCCCGAATAAGTGATATAGATATGATGCAATTATACCCTGCCAATGCTTTAGATTCATTGGAGTTTTCGAAAATAAAAAATCTACTACTCCACAAGTGCAGAACAGATGCCGCACGTGATAGAGTAGAAAATATTCGTTTTCATACGCATAAAGACCATGCTATACGCGATCTGCAACAGACATACGACTATCGCAATATATTGATGAGTGGTGATTACTTTCCCAATGATTTCACCCGCAATCTGCACAAAGAACTCAAATTATTATCAATACCTGGTGGCGTACTGAGCGGAGAACAATTGCTTTCTGTGCAGCATCTGGCATTGACAGTTAGGGATATACTATTGTGGTTTAAGAAAAATAACGAACTATTTGAGTCATTGAGGGCAGTATCTGCTCGAGTAGTGTATGAGAAAAAGATACATGAAACCATTTCGGCCATTATAGATGAAACAGGAACAGTACGGGACAATGCATCGCGTGAGTTGATGAGCATCCGTGCAGACCTAGGGAGAGTAAGAAATGAAGCCCGAAAAATGTTCGAGAGTGTGCTACGCAAACTTAACAAGCAAGGATATCTAGCAGATATTTCTGAAAGTTTCCTGAATGGGCGGCGCACAGTGGCGGTATTGGCAGAGTACAAGCGAATAGTGAAGGGCATACTACATGGCGAAAGCGATACACAGAAAACAGTATTTATAGAGCCAGAAGAAACAACAGAATTGAATAACGAAATTTTTTCGTTGGAGCGCGCTGAAGGTAGAGAGATACAACGCATATTGGCACAACTCACTAAAGACCTCTCTGTATATGCCCCACTACTGGAAACTTACTATCATTTATGTGGGCTTTATGACTATATAAGAGCTAAGGCACTTCTGGCAATAGATATGAATGGTAACATGCCCAGAGTATCGCAGCACCCAGGTTTTCACCTCGAAAAAGCATTTCACCCGTTACTATACCTTCACAATAAAAATAGTAACAAACCAACTATTCCACTAAACCTT
>JBIKKS010000364.1:0-3009 GCA_044360235.1 Flavipsychrobacter sp.
GGTTCACCCCAGTATCGCTGACGGCTAAAGCCTGCATCACGAAGTCTGTAGTTCACTCTACGTTTGCCCGCTTCTATTTTTACCAGCGTGTCTATTGCGGTTTCAGCAGCTTCAGCTATGCTCATACCACTCAGATAACCACTGTTTTCTATAGTGCCAATCTTCTCACTATAGGCGTTTTCGCCAGTATACTTTTCTCCAAAGATGTTTGTGACGGGTATCTCAAAGTTTTTTGCAAATGCATGGTCACGCTCATCACCACTAGGCACAGCCATTATTGCGCCTGTGCCATATCCTGCCAGCACATACTCAGCTATCCACACTGGTAACAGGTTTTGGTTCAGCGGATGCACTGCATACGCACCTGTGAAGCAGCCCGTTACCTGCTTCACCTCACTCATACGTTCTCTTTCTGATCTGCTTTTTACATACTGCCTGTATTCATCCACTGCTTTTTTTTGTTCAGTAGTGGTGATGGTGTCTACCAGTTCATGTTCTGGTGCCAATACCAGAAAATCTACCCCAAAAATGGTATCGGGTCGGGTAGTGAATACCTTTATTGAACTATTACCTTCTGCTGCATTTGCAGACATAGGCAAAGCAAAATTTACCTCAGCGCCACTGCTTTTACCTATCCAGTTACGTTGCATTTCTTTCATTGCATCGCTCCATTCCAGCTTGTCCAGACTCGTTATAAGCCTGTCAGCATATTCAGTAATTCTCAAAAACCACTGGCGCATCATTTTTCGCTCCACTGGGTGCCCGCCACGCTCAGATACTCCGTTTACTACCTCATCATTTGCCAATACTGTACCCAGTGCCTCACACCACCAAACCTGAGCATGCCCTTGGTATGCCAGTCGGTAGTGCATCAATATTGCTCTTTGTTCGGTAGGGGAGTATTGTTTCCATTGCTCACCATCAAAATCAATCTTATCGTCGCCCGGGCAAGTGTTATTTATGTTTCCTTCTATTTCAAAGATGGATACAAGCTTGCTAATTGGTTCGGCCTTTTGTGTATTGCGGTTATACCAGCTATGAAACAATTGCAGAAATATCCACTGAGTCCATTTGTAATATTTAGGGTCACTAGTGCGCACCTCTCTACTCCAGTCATAGCAGAAACCTATATTATCCAGTTGTTCCCTGTATCGTGCTATGTTTTTTTCTGTTGTATCGGCGGGGTGTTGCCCTGTCTCCAGTGCATATTGTTCTGCTGGCAACCCAAACGCGTCAAAACCCATTGGGTGCAATACATTATATCCTTTTAGCCGCTTATAGCGGGCATATATGTCAGATGCGATATACCCCAGCGGATGCCCCACATGCAGCCCTGCCCCACTAGGGTACGGAAACATATCTAGTACATAGCATTTTGGCTTATCGCTTTCGTTTGTTACTTTGTATACTTGATTCTTCTCCCAGTATTGTTTCCATTTCTTCTCTATATCCTGAAAATTATATTCCATCAGTAGCTGTATTGTTCTTCGTTTGTGTAGTTAGTAATTAACACTAAAGGTGTAAAATTACAAAACAAAAACAGGGTATTCAATTTGTGGTTTTTCCAGTACGCTATATTTTTTTAACAATTACTATCACTGTTAGTACTTGTTTAATTATTAATTTTATTCACGTCAAGAATGGTGTCTAATTGGTATTGTTTTAATTTATTTTATCACAATTCGCACTACACTCTTTTATCAAAAACTACAGTATCTATGAAGAAATTAATGTTATTAGTTGTTTTGTCACTTTTTGTTTCACTTTCTTCTTTTGCGCAATCTAAATTTGACAATTGGCCTGAGATGAAAAATTTCCACACCACGCTCTCGCAAACGTTTCATCCTGCCGAAGATGGCGATATGGGGCCTATTCGTACTCGCTCACACGAGATGCTCACCAGTATCAAGCTTGTCAATGCCTCACATTTGCCAAAGCAGTATGATACAGACGAGATGAAGAAAATTCTGAAAAAGCTTGAAAAAGAAACAGATAAACTCAATGCCATAGTTGTCCGTCAGGAGCAGTCTACTACTATCATGAAGCAGTTTACTGTTGTACACGAATTATTTCATGAAGTAGCAGGCATGTGCAAGGGAGATGAAAAAAAGTAGATAATTTTGCTGTGACATAAGATTTTTAGACAATTTAGGTTGGCATGATGAAAAAGACACTGATAGCTGCGGTATTCGCCTTGTTTTTTAGTAGTATATGGATAGTTAGTTGCAAAAAAGACACGATCGATCCTAGCACTTGGGAACCGGTTTCTTTTTCAGTGCCATATGGTTGGCCACAACCAGTTTATACATTCACCAACAATCCGCTTACTTCCGATGGTTTCACGCTAGGCAGAAAACTCTTTTATGATGTCCGCCTCTCTCGCGATAACACTATTTCATGTGGTAGTTGTCATCAGCAATTTGCAGCATTTGCTCATCTCGACCACGACGTTAGTCATGGTATATACGGATTGCTAGGTACGCGAAATTCTCCCGGTATGTTCAATCTGGCTTGGCACCCATCTTTCTTTTGGGATGGAGGGGTCAATCATCTCGAGTCTCAACCCATCAATCCATTGCAGAGCCATGTAGAAATGGATATGACCCTGCCAGAAGTAGTGGCACGTGTGGCTGCTGATAACGACTACAGAGCAAGATTCAAAAAAGCATTTGGCGACGAAACCGTAAATACTCAAAGGATATTCAGAGCAATGTCGCTTTTTATGGCTGCTATGGTTTCAGATAATTCTAGATACGACAAACACGAAAAGAATTTACCTGGGGGCACATTCTCAGATGCCGAAGAGCGCGGACTTAAATTGTTCAGGCAGCATTGTGCAACTTGCCACAAAGAGCCACTTTTTTCCGACTTTTCATTCCGTAACAATGGTTTAGTACCTAAATCCTCAGTTAACGATAGTGGAAGAGCACACATTACTCGAAGTGTAGATGATTTGTATAAGTTTAAGGTGCCTTCCTTGCGTAATGTTGCACTCACTAGACCTTACAT
>JBIKKS010000365.1:0-3004 GCA_044360235.1 Flavipsychrobacter sp.
AAAGCTGCGTCGTGCTCAGGATGCCATTATCCAAATGCGTCCATACTCGCGCAAGTTGCAGGATATGCTCAGCAATATTGTTAGTTCTGCTTCGTCAGATGTTAGTTTACCTCTTGCCGAGGTTCGCTCACTGGAGCGCATTTTATTCATTACAGTTACCAGCGATCGCGGTCTTTGTGGTGCATACAATGCTAATGTTATCAAACTTACCCGCCAAATTATAGAGAGCAATTATGCTACTCAGATGGCCAAGGGCGATGTAACTATACTGCCTATAGGCAAAAAAGGATACGAGTTTTTTCAGCGCAACAACTTCAAATTAGTTGACAATTTCTGGGATACGTTCTCCGATCTTTCCTTCGAGAATGTGCGCAGAGCCGCTCAGTACGCACAGCAGGCTTTCCTTAACAAGGAGTACGACCATATTGAAATAGTATATAGCCAGTTTAAAAATGCGGCTACACAAAATTTCGTATCTGAGCAGTATTTGCCCATACCACGTGTAGAGCAATCTAACAAGAAAATGAATGTAGATTTCATTTTCGAACCGTCAATGGAAGAATTGTTGCTAGAACTGATGCCAAAAATCCTCAATACTCAGGTGTACAAATCTGTGCTTGATGCCAATGCATCTGAGCATGGTGCCCGTATGACGGCTATGGATAAAGCCAGCGAAAATGCCAACGAACTGCTGAAGTCGCTCAAGATTAGCTATAACCGTGCTCGTCAGGCAGCCATTACTACCGAGCTGACTGAGATAGTAAGTGGTGCTGCTGCGCTACAGGGCTAGTAGGTACAATAGTCGTTCACAATATTTCTCAAAACATCTTCATGCCTGCATGGAGATGTTTTCTTATTTTTATCAAAAGTTTTTTTATGCGCAGTTTTTACTTTTGGGGGCTTATTGCTTTATTGTCGGCCTCACACACACAGGCTCAGCAGGCTAGGGTTACCCGGCATCAGGCTACACTACAGGGCACTGCTGCCTTGCGCAATGCCGATGACAAGTACAATGCCAGTGTTATAAACCTGGAGGCACCCGATGTGGAACACAATGCTGATAAAAAGAAGCTAAGAGAGATAAAAGAAAAAATGCAGCAGCTATACCCCCGCAAAGCATTTGGTGTGCAGCACAAAAAAACATCGGCTGTTATGCAGCCAGCAGTGTCTATAGGGTTTATAGCCGATTCGCTATCAGGTATACCACCAGATAACTATTGTGCGGTAAGTAATGGCAATAAAGCTGTAGCAGTAATGAATTCTAATATAGCGATACATGATGCCAATACTGGTGCTTATGAGTACCGCAAAAGCCTGATGGCATACAGTGCTGCTGTAGGGCTCAATAATTCTGGAGTGGGTGGTGGTGTAAACTATCGCTTCGACCCAAAAGTCATTTACGACCCTCAAGCTGACAGATTTATTTCTGTAATGCTTAACAGCACAAATCAGCACAACTGGATAGTAGTAGGATTCTCAAAAACGAATGATCCTTCTGGAGATTGGAATTTTTATAAGTTTTATGGCGATTTGTTTGCCGATACTACATGGTTCGATTATCCCGCAGTATCTATTACAAAAAATGAATTTTTCCTTACCGGAAACCAAATCAAATACAACGAAAGCTGGCAGGCAGGATTCAAGCAAACGCTTATATACCAGATTCGTAAAGAAGAGGGTTATAATGGCGATAGCCTATTGACTTACCAGATATGGGATAACATCAAGTTTAATGACCGCTCGTTAAGATGTTTGTACCCTCTGAAGCCCGGTGCCGCACTTGAAGAAAAGGAGCAGTATTTTCTATCCAATAGAAACTTTGATATGTCTAACGACTCCATTTTTTTGGTCAAAGTTCCGGATACTATTGGCAGTGCCGATACGGTACTTACCATTACGCCACTTATATCGTCATTGCCCTATGGTGTACCACCTAATGCGCTACAGCCCGATACTACCAAAGACCTAGCTACAAATGATGGCAGGGTATTGGGCGGTTTTGTCAAGGGTGATGAATTACAGTTCGTAAGTACCACTACCAATGCAGCCAACGGAGCATCTGCCATATATCATGGGGTTATTGCCAATTTCCGTACCGCACCTACAGTTAGTGCGCAACTCATAAGTATTGACACGCTTGATTTCGGTTACCCCAATATTTCCTACACTGGCAATGTGGGTGGGCTTAACACTTCTATCATCACTTACGAATTCTCAGGCAGGCGTACATTCCCAGGCTATGGTGCCGTGTTTTGCGACGGTGCAGGTTACTCTGATATGCTCAAGATAAAAACTGGTGATAATAGTATCAGGTTACTATCTGGTCGTGAGCAGCGCTGGGGCGATTACAGCGGATCTCAGCCCGATTGGGACTCTCCTGGAGCTATATGGGTAGAGGGTATTTTCGGCAGAAAAGATTTCAGATACGGCAACTATATGGCGCGGCTTACAGCACCTCATTTCACTGCTGTGGACGATGCTCCTATTGTCAAGTCACCGGCATCAGTTGTATATCCAGCTCCAGCCTGGGAATATGTGAATTTTGAATTCACAGTATCAGATGCCCAGAATTTCAGTTTTGTGATTTACAACATGGCGGGTAGAGTGGTAGACCAAGTGTTATCTACTCAGTGCAAGAAAGGTAAAAACATTATTCAGTTCAATGTTGCACCACTAGCACCCGGCACATATATGTTGCAGGCTATGGGTAGCAAAGGTGAGCAAATACCCGTGCACAAAATAGTGCGTAGGTAACCAATCCCTTGCACATTTTTGTTGCCTACCTGTCACTAATCTTCAACACCAATCATGCAGTTATTATTCAACGTTACCCTTGCTTTCCGTGCCATCCGCAACAATAAGTTGCGGTCAATACTCACTATAGCCATCATAGGTTTGGGTATTATGGCATTGGTAGGTATACTTACTGCTATAGAGGTAATGAAGGCAAGTGTCTACAGCAACTTCAGCAGCATGGGTGTCAATACTTTTCAGATAACCAGCG
>JBIKKS010000366.1:0-3001 GCA_044360235.1 Flavipsychrobacter sp.
TGCTATAATAGGTGCAAAATAACGAAAACAGAATGACAGACCAGCAATATTGACAATATTATAACAGTATCACTTCGCAGCCTTACCGGTTAGCTCAAAAACTATAGGTAGCACCACTGGTGCCACAATGGGTGTTTTATCTTTCGTGCCGGGTTTCCAGCGGGGCATAAGCTGCACCACACGCACTGCCTCGCTGTCCAATGCTGGATGTACACTTTTCACTATTTTAGGACTCACCACCCTTCCCTGTTCATTAATCATAAACCCTACCACCACTCTGCCTTCTACACCTTGTTTGTGTGCCTGCTCAGGGTACATGAGTTGCTGCCTAAGGAATAATTCGATAGCCGGCAACCCACCCGGATACTCGGGCTGTGTGGGCTTAGATGCGGTTTGGGCAGATACCGAAATACTACCTGCAGTAATTATAAATATCAGTAGTGTCTTCAAAGTTTTCATAATGCAATTTAGTCCATTTAAAGCACACCCACCATTACAGCATACATAAATAAGCGGAACGCTAAAATAAGCAACCACAAAATTATATTTTTAGTCTTGCCTAATTTTATATCTTTGCTGCGCAATATTTTAATAATGAAGCGTATCACTGTTTTTTTGCTGTTGGGGCTGGCTGGCTATGCTATAATTAGCTCCTGCAAAAAAGTACAACCATCTGCCCCTGCGAATGAAACCATACTAGATGGCCCAGTGGAGGGACTGACACCTGCACAGAATATTATATTTCTTCGCGGTGATGTAGCATTTAATGACGAGATATTTACCAGCCAAACAGGACTAGGACCAATATTTGTATCCACATCTTGTGGCAGTTGTCATGCAGGCGACGGCAAAGGACACCCCTTCTCTACACTAACACGTTTTGGACAAACAGATAGCACTGGCAATAAATACTTGATGAAGGGAGCACCCCAACTACAACACAGAGCGCTGCCAGGCTTTGAACCAGAAAAGCTACCAGAAGGTGCCACATTTACCCGACTAATGCCTCCCGCAAATACCGGAGTAGGCTTCCTAGAGGCAGTAACCGACCAAGACCTGCTGGCAATGTCCGACCCTACTGATGCTGACGGCGATGGTATAAGCGGCACTGTTAACTGGATACCTATCAAAAAATACATCAACCTTCAAGATGGCGCAGTGACCAAAAATGGTAAGTGCATAGGTAGATTTGGCAAAAAAGCGGGCGCTTATAACCTAATGCAACAAACCGCCAACGCCTATAACCAAGATATGGGCATATCGTCGCTATTTGAGCCCATAGACACCTACACTGGACTAGAAATAGACCCTGAAGTAAGCACCCAAACCATTAACGATGTGGTGTTTTACCTACAAACACTGAAAGCACCCATACAGCGCAACCCTACCCACCCCGACGTAGTAGCTGGAAAACAACTATTTGTACAAGCAGACTGTGCTAAATGCCACAAACCAGAATTAAAAACCGGATATTCACCCATTGCGCCGCTTAGCAATCAGACCTTTTACCCTTATACAGATATGCTGATGCACGACATGGGACCCGGACTAGACGATGGCTATACAGAAGGCACTGCAACAACTGCCGAGTGGCGCACACCCGCACTGTGGGGACTGGGACTGTCTAAAAACTCACAGGGCGGTAGTTACTTTCTACTGCATGATGGCAGAGCACACAGCATACACGATGCCATAATGCTACATGGAGGCGAGGCTACTAACAGCCGTAATAAATACGATGCACTGCCTGAAAGTGACAAGAAAAAAATGCTTACTTTTCTGGAAAGCCTCTAAAGATTATGAATCGTAAAGAATTTATCAGAAATGGATGTATAGCCTGTATGGGCATGGCAATAGGCGCATCGGTGCTGCAAAGCTGTGTGGGCACCAAGTATACCAAGGGTACCCGCAATGAGAATGGAATACTTATAGACACTAAAGATTTTTTGACAGACAAAAACACTGAACGCCCCTATATAATAGTGCGGCACGACGACCTGCAATACCCTGTATGTGTGTATAACCTAGGCAATGGGCAGTATAGCGCATTGCTGATGCGGTGTACGCACCAAGGGGTAGAACTACAGGCATCGGGCGACCAACTGACTTGTGCGGCACATGGCAGTGAATTTGACAAGTGGGGTAAGGTAACCCAATCGCCGGCAAAAGAGCCCTTGCGCACTTTTCCGGTAACAGTAACCAACGGACAATTATTGATAGACCTGCGAAAACAAACCTAATGCGAAAAATACTATGCTTACTACTGTGCCTTACTAGCACTGCTTATGCCCAAATAGACAGCACTCTGCTGCGTCGCAAACCTGCCACCAAAAACGATATGCAACTGAACATGGATGCTGTGTATAACAGACCGTTTCTGAGCATGGGCAAACTACCTGTGGCACTAGGGGGCTATGCCGAGGCCAACTGGCAACACCTAGGAACTGAAGGCATTACAGAGGGACATCAGTTTCAGATGCAGCGAATGACGCTGTTTGTGTCGTCGGGGATAGGTAAGCGGCTGAAGTTTCTGTCGGAGCTGGAATTTGAAGATGGCACTAAGGAAATAAACATAGAGTTTGCGGCGGTAGATATGGAGTTTCACCCGATGCTGAACCTAAGAGGTGGTATTATCATGAACCCAATAGGTGCTTTTAACCAAAACCACGATGGCCCTAAATGGGAGTTTGTAGACCGTCCTACATCGGCTGTAGCTATGCTGCCTGCTACTTGGAGCAATGTAGGCTTTGGGCTGTATGGCAAGCAGTATAAAAAAGACTGGGTACTGGCATATGAGGTATACGCTACCAATGGATTTGACAACCGGATAATAGACAACACTAACGGACGCACCTTCCTTCCAGCTACCAAGCTAAACAGAGATAGATTTGAAGAGAGTTATAATGGCGCACCCATGATAACCGCTAAGGGTGCTGTGCGCCACCGCAAAATAGCGGAACTGGGCGTGTCTTACATGGGTGGTGTGTACAACAAATTTGAG
>JBIKKS010000019.1:0-11019 GCA_044360235.1 Flavipsychrobacter sp.
TATATGGTCTACGCTCGACAACATTAATAAAGAAAATAATGGTGATATCAACGACTTGCCCATCATCAACAAGTACAGCGACTACCTGAAGTGGAAAAAAATGCTCAGCCACATGATACCACAGGGCATACCGGAGGGTAAAGACCTACAGGTGCTGCGCCACCAAGATGGTGTGACACAGATACTAGTGACCAGTTCTATAGATGTAGAAGATGAGGTACACCACCATGAGCGCGAAAGCTTTCTGGTGCTGGAGGGGGAGTGTGAGTGCCACATAGGTAGCAACATTGTGAAGCTGGGCCCGGGTGGCTACATAGAGATACCTATGTATGAGCACCACAATGTGCAGATACGTTCGCCACGAGTAGTAGCCGTTTTGCAGCACTTGGCTATATAACAGGTAATAATGAGGTGTTTAGCAAAAAAGTAGCTGCCCCATACGCAAGTAAGGGGCGGAGAAAATAGCATGGTAAAACAAACACCTACGGACGCTGAGCAGTAAATGAACCGGCAGACACTACTGTGCCATCAGTGCAAGTGAAACTGAAAGTACCCTTGATTTGAGTGGAGGTAACAGAAGTAATAATGAGGTTGCCAGCACTGGATACCTTAGCCAATACACCGGTAGTAGATATGTATTGTCCGAAATTGCCTGATGTAGCAGAGCTAACATTTGTGAGGGGAAATGTACCAGTAGTGCCCGACCAAGAACCAATAGAAAGATTGATTTGAGGTGGACCTGCTATGCCTCCGGTAACGGTGGAACCAGTAATGCCCAATGTTGAGGACACTAATGCAGCCAGACAAATAGATCCATTCATGGGAGTGCTGCCACTTATAGTGGCCTTCATGACATAACTAGAGGAAGAACTACTGGTAGACGGTGTGCAGCCAGTGAAAATAGTAGCGGCAATGATAAAAACTGCTACAAAAAAAATACTGAGATTCTTCATAAGGTGGATATATTTAGTTGCTAACAAAACTAATATACATATCCGTATAAACAATTGCCAACAGTACTTTAATGAGAGTGCTTAATACTGTTTTTATATCAGGCATGAATGCCCGTAGTGCAACCCCTATAAGTGCCGGGGGTGATGCCCTCTGACTGCTTGAAGAGGCGTACAAAATAGTTGACATCGCTGAAGCCACAGTATACACTTATCTGTGCTATGCTGTAACACCCAACTAATAATAGACGTAACCCCGGCAGAGGCAGCAGCTTCAGCCTAGAGATACCGCTAGGCTTCCGTTTCCTCACCCGCTCCCAGATGTCCACAGAAGTGGAGTTGGGGGAACTGGGGGTTAATTGAATAAGGTTGAGTTTGATACTGTGAATACCTGTGTTCTAAAAAGTAAACTAAATACATCAATTCTGATCTTTATTTTCTTAAAAAACTACTACAACAGTATTAGTGCAAACTCTGCATCTTTAGTCCTGAAAGAACATCCAACTTCAGTTGATAATTTTTCACTAACAACCACCAACATACGAATATGCCGTTCCCAATGGGCACTACCCCCTCCCAGCCATGCCCTTCATTACCTTTCCCATTACAAATGTGCGGGCAAAACGGGGAAGGGTGGATAGGCCATAATGGAGTATCTGGCTGAGATAGCCGGGATATACTGTGGTGCGCCTGCCGAGGGCGGTGATTATGGGTGTGGCTACATTGGCTGCGTGGAGGGCTTGCGCCATGTGCATACCTGCACGCTGTGCAAAGCGGGTATTGACAGGGCCAGGTGCTACAGATAGTACAGCTACGCCTAGTGGCTTTAGTTCGGCGGCTATGCCCTCGGCAAGGGTTTGGATGTAAGCCTTGGTGGCGGCATAGTGTGCGCTGTGTGGCACTCCCTGAAAAGCTACTATAGAGCTGAAGAGTATAATGCCCCCTCTGCGCTGAGCGGCAAAGAGTGCGGAGTAGTGGTGTGTCAACTGCATTACGGCTTCGCAATTGACCCGTAACATCTGCAACTCATTGGGCAACGGGCTCTGTGCAAAATAACCCGATGTGCCATAACCTGCTGCCAGTACTGCCAAGCCTCTGGGTATACCTGAAGTCTGCTCCATGAGTTGGGCTACACTTGCGGGTGTGCCCAGATCTGCGGCTATGATTTTTACCTCTACTGTGTGTGCGTTCTGTATCTCGCTGGCGGTGGTTTGTAGTCTGTCGGCATTGGTGGCACAGAGTACCAAATGTATCTGCGCCGATGCTAATTGTAATGCCAGCTCCTTGCCTATGCCTGATGAAGCCCCTGTGACCAATGCCCAAGGTCCGTATTGGGATAAGAGGCGTTTTTTATCATTTAGAGATAGCATTTTGGGAGTGTTTTTTGCTAGCGAAAAAAGGTTTTCCTTGTAGTGCCTGCACAAGTGCTAGCACTGCCAATAGGGCATATAATGCGGAGATAAAAATGACGGCTTTGGTGTTTCGCACCACGTAAAAAGCCAGTAGGGGCAAAACCTGCAGGGCATGCATACCTATGAAGTGGGCTATGCGAGGGTCGCCATAGCGGGTGCTCCAGTTAAGGATGGGTATACCAGCCTCGCCATCTGGTCCACCTATGGTGTGTGTGAGCCTAGACCCCATCACAAACCCTTCGAGTGAGAACACCACAAATAGTATAATGGACAACCGAATAGCCCACAAATAATAATCGGGCAATAGGGGGAATGACTGCTTGAAAAACATGACGCCTACATAGGCGGTGTATACTGTGACAGCCGTAGCCGCAATAGCCATGAGGGAATAGAGCGTGGCATAAAGTGGCGTGGATAGATTGTAGTGCGATAGCTGCCCTCTGCCCGCCTGTAGGGCAATGTAGAGGATCTCGAACCCTAGGAGAATAATAACCGACCAGTTAAACAAGGGTGCATTGAACGACTGCAAATAATGGCAATACCACGCCATAGCCCACGAATAGAGGAAGGTGGAAAATGCAAACTTAAATGGCTTGTACCAGGCACTAACATTGTATACCCTGACAGAGGTAGTGGCACTGAGCACCAAAAAAACAATGGATGCGACAAGGCAAACAAGACCAAAGAGGTACAATGCATCGTTGCGGTGGCGCAACTCTGAAATGAATGTGAGCATAGCATACAATATTGAACAAATGTAAGTGATGCGCTATGCAAAAAACGATAACAAATGTTTACGTTTTGCGATGGGCAGCTTTTTTCAATCGGCTGAGGTGCACTGGGGTAATGCCGAGGTAAGATGCTATCATGTGTTGTGGCACACGGTTATGAATATCGGGGAAAACCTCTGTGATGGATGCGTATCGCTGGGCAGGGGTGAGCGCGTAGAGGTTTTTGATGCGGTGATCTTGATAAATGTAATAGTACTCTGCTACCAGCCTGCCTAGTTTTTGCCCCTGAGGCAGGTGAGCATAACCCCAGTCGATAGCGGCACGGGGCAGCACTATAACTGTGGTGTCCTTAAGTGCTTGCAGGGTGTAAATGGCTGGTTGCTGTAGCAGGTAGCCCGAATAGTCGGTAATGAACTGGTTTTCGAGCGCGAAGTGTATGGTATGGGCTACACCCTGGCTATCAGTGATAACGACTCTGATGATACCAGAGTTAATAAAAAAAATCTCTTTGGGTACTGAGCCAGATGTGCTGAGTGTTTGTAAACGTTTGTAATGGCGGATAGAGGCATAGCAGAGGAACTGCGATAAGTCGCTGTCTGAGATGTCAATCATTTGCCTTATGTACTGCCTCAGTGCATCCATCACCTAACAAAAATATGTAAAAGGGGGATTGGTAGAAACCTTAAACCAAAGATTTTTGACAAGCACTATTCACCATCTTCAGTATCCTCTTCTTCATTATCTTCTTCTTCGGTTTGGGCGTATTTATCTTTGTGCTTGCGGGGTGGTGCACCTTCTATTACTATTACTATTTCGCCCTTGGGTGGCTTGGCCTCGTAGTGAGCTGCTAACGCAGCGAGGGAGTTTTTGTTGGTTTCCTCAAACATCTTGGTAAGCTCTCGGCATACTGCTGCTTGCCTGTCGGCACCCATGTAGGTGCATAGTTCGTTGAGGGTTTTTACCAGCCTGTGTGGCGACTCGTATAGTATGATGGTGCGGGGTTCGTCGGCGAGGGTTTTGAGCATGGTTTGGCGGCCTTTTTTGAGGGGGAGGAAGCCCTCAAAAACAAACCTGCTAGCAGGTAAGCCCGACTGCACCAATGCGGGTACAAAAGCTGTAGCACCAGGTAGGCACTCTACAGGGATGTTATGCTTTACACACTCGCGCACCAGCAGAAAACCAGGATCGGAGATACCCGGAGTACCCGCATCTGTGATGAGCGCAAAGACCTTGCCCGCCAGTAGCTGCTCTATGAGGTGAGGCAGTACCTTGTGCTCGTTGTGGGCATGGTAGGGGGTGAGGGGTTTCTGTATGCTATAGTGCCTCAGCAGCACGCCAGTAGTGCGGGTATCCTCGCACAGCAACACATCGGCACTGCGCAGGGTTTCTACAGCACGGTAGGTCATGTCGCCAAGATTGCCGATAGGCGATGGTATAAGATACAGACGCATAGCAGGTATGTAAGCAATGAGTGAGGAAGAGAGATACTATCGAAACATCCTGATACCTGATGGTATGCAGGACGCCCGAACTAATATATGCTGAAAGCTATAGTAGTGGTGAAGCTACTTAGCTACTACCCTTCAGTAATCTGAAAATCGAATGATTCCATCACCTGATTGGCCAATAGTTTTTTGCAGGCATCGCGGGTGATAGCCTCTGCAGCATCGGCACTGGTAGCCTCTACGTGCAATGTTATGTGTTTGCCTATACGTACATCGTTGACGCCAGTAAGACCTAGATTATGCAGGCTATTGTTTACGGCTTTGCCCTGAGGATCCAGCAACTCCTTAAGAGGCATGATGTTGATGTGTGCAGTGTATTTCATAATATTATATGCTATATGACAATGAATAAAAGTATGGGGTCAAAAGTAGATAGTATGCGGTAGATAGGCAAACCGAAGGCAAATAAAAGTGCTTGTGATAGTAGAATGTTTATTTGCCCGACTCTTCTGCTACTGTTACCGCTGGCTGCTTGTATACCATTGACAGCAAAACGTATAGCGCAAAACCAAATGGCACAGCAGCTACATGCAAAAACGGTATGGCAACAGCAGAACATACTACTAGTGTGAGTTGAGGCCAGGCAGCAGCGATGGTCCACCGGGCAGGCATGAGCTTAAAGAAGCTCACCTTTGATACCATGAGCCAGCTGAGAATACCGATAATGGCATAAAGTACATACTTGTTTTGCAGGTACTGACCTATACCCCACGGATTGAACCAGGCAATAAGCGGAAACGAAGCCACAAAAATACCTACTGCTGGTGTGGGCATACCTCTGAAAAACCCTTTAGGTACATCGGTAGTGACATTGAATATGGCTAGACGCAATGCTGCAAAACAAGCCACTAGAAAAGCAGGTGCCATAGCCAGCATACTTACATCCATGGCATTTTTTTCGCTCATCAGTGCATCCCAAAGGAACTTGTAAAGGATAACAGACGGCGCTACACCAAACGAAACAACATCTGCCAGCGAATCGAGGTCTTTGCCGATGGGCGATAAAACATTGAGGGCACGTGCCACAAAACCATCTAGCATATCGCAGATGCCGGCTATGCCTATAAAAATACTGCCATAAAATATCTGCTCAGCGCCGTATACCCAGCTCCAGGTGGGCATACCTGTATCCATACGCATACTGGTATAAGGCTGTGCTGTGAGCACATATGCAATAGCCAGACAACCACAAAAGAGATTGGCCAGCGTGAGCAGATTAGGTAGATGCTTCATTGTGCATCAAAAGTAATGATAATCGGGGGAAAGTGGGAATGGCATGTAAATCACAGCCACAACAAGCAATTTCTGTATTGCAGACGCACTATATCACCATCTCTCCGGCTTGCATTTTTTCGGCGTTTTCGGCGAATTGTAATGCTTCGAGCATTTCCTGAATGTTGCCATTCATGAAGTCGTCGAGGTTGTAGAGGGTCATGTTGATGCGGTGGTCTGTGATGCGCCCTTGCGGATAGTTGTAGGTGCGAATCTTGGCAGAGCGGTCGCCGGTACTTACTATACTTTTACGGTGGCGGGCTATTTCGTCTTCTTGTTTGCGCACTTGCTCTTCGTATAGACGTGTACGCATCATGTTCATAGCTTTTTCGCGGTTGCCTAGCTGCGAGCGTTCTGTTTGGCACATGATGACAGTACCGGTAGGTACGTGGGTAAGTATTACTTTGGTTTCCACCTTGTTTACGTTCTGGCCACCAGCACCACCACTACGTGCGGTTTCCATTTTCACGTCACTGTCTTTCAGTTCAAAGTCTACCTCCTCTGCCTCTGGCAGCACCGCTACCGTTGCTGCCGATGTATGCACCCTGCCACTAGCCTCTGTGGCTGGTACACGCTGCACACGATGCACACCACTCTCAAATTTGAGCGTGCCATACACATCATCGCCCACTACCTCTAGCTGCACCTCTTTATAGCCACCTACCGTACCTTCTGTTTCGCTGAGTACAGCTACTTTCCAGCCTCTGCGCTCGCAGTAACGGAGATACATACGCATAAGGTCACCGGCAAAAATGCTGGCTTCATCGCCGCCGGTACCTGCACGCACCTCGAGAATGGCATTTTTCTCGTCTTGTGGGTCTTTGGGTATGAGAAGCTTGCGCATTTCCTCCTCTAGTTCGTTTTTCTGAACCTCTAGTTTCTCCAGATCTTCTTTTGCCATGCTGCGTAGCTCTTCGTCGCTTTCGGTTTCCAGCACTTCTCTGGCGAAGTCCAGACTATCTACACAGGTTCTGTAAGTTTTATAAACAATGACTATTTTCTCTAGCTTGCGGTATTCTTTTGATACCTGCGAAAAACGGGTATTGTCACTCACAATCTCAGGATTGGTAAGTGCTACGCCCAAATCGTCGAAACGGGCTTTGATTGCCTCCAGTTTTTCTACTATAGAACTCATAGTTGTGTTGTTGAATAATATATTTTCTTGCTGTAATATACAGTATAAAAGTGTGCAAAGTTACGTACTATAGTCGAACTATTGATGTGCGGATTAGAATTAATGAGGTAGGGAAAAGCATACAAGAGTTTACTGAATAGTGTGGTATTAAAAGAAACTACTACACAACAAAGCACAGTATAGCTACGTTATTAATAACAGTCACTTGAACTGAATAAGCAGTATGGCAGGAATGAGGTGCGAGGCTGCAATTACCTGCAAAAACGTATCTTTGGGATATTGATTCCGCAAAAATAAAAACGTATTTTATAGATATGAAACCAATCAAACAAATTGCGCTGGGTGTGTTTTTGACCCTGAGTATTTTTAGTGCAGTCATTTACAGTTCGTGCTCAAAAAACGAATGCGGAGCAGTTACCTGCCTTAACAAGGGCGTATGTGTGGGCGGCATATGCAAATGCACTACAGGTATATATGGTGCTAATTGTGAGCTGATATACAGCAGAAAGTATGAAGGTATCTACAAAGGTTTGCCACCCGATGATGCATCGTCAGACACCACAAACACACTTATATTTAGCACTACATCAGATACCACCAATTACAACCTGATGGATGTGATATGGATAGATACTACTGGCAATGTAGTGGTGAATCTATCTGTAGAGTTGACAAACAATAGCAGCGCAGGGTCTAATTTTAATGTATCGCCTGTGAAGGTAGACAACTATACGTATACAGGTATAGGAAGTGTAGATGGCACAACAGCTAGCCTGCGCCTTACCAAAACAGATACTTTGGGTGCTTCTACCAACTTGTATTTCAACAGTTATATCAGATTTTAGTACTTAAGAACGATAGCGTAAAACACAGATAACAATGAGTGAGCAAAACCATCAGTTTTCTACTGATAAGGCACCTAAGCCAATGGGATTATATCCGCATGCTAAGCGGGTGGGTAATTTGTTATTCCTTTCGGGCGTGGGTCCACGCAGACCCGGAACAGATGAAATACCCGGACTGAAAAGTGACAAACACGGCAACCATCTGGAGTTTGACTTTGCAGAGCAGTGTAAGAGTGTGTTTGAGAATGTAAATGTGATATTGAAAGAAAGTGGCAGTAGCTGGGACAAACTGGTGGATGTAACTGTTTTTCTGGTAGACATGAAGCGCGACTTTCATACCTACAACAAGCTGTATGCCGAATACTTTAAAGACAACCAACCTTGCCGCACCACAGTGGGCGTAGACTCGCTACCATCTTCCATAGCCATAGAGCTGAAGTGTATAGCGGTAATAGATTAATAGTACAGAGCAAGATTTACAACATTTCACTAAAAAAGTACCATTGCACATGCTGATAAGTAACAGGCATGAACGATGGTACTTTTTGTATTTACTACTCTGTAAGTGCGACAGGCTAAACGGTCATTTCCTTTACAGAAGGAGAAATGGTTAGTTTGCCGGCTGTTTTGGCTATTATTTCGTCTACAGTCACGCCAGGTGCATATTCTATACACACAAAACCATCGGGCGTTACATCAAACACACCTAGGTCAGATACTATTTTCCTGACACAGCCTACGCCAGTGAGTGGCAGCGAGCAGCTAGGTAGTAGTTTGCTTTCGCCGTATTTGTCGGTGTGCTGCATAGCTACAATTATGTTTTTGGCAGCCGCCACTAGGTCCATAGCACCACCCATACCTTTCACCATTTTATTGGGTATTTTCCAGTTGGCTATGTCGCCGTTTTCGGCTACTTCCATAGCTCCCAGTACCGTGAGGTCTACCTTGCCGGCACGTATCATGCCAAAGCTCATAGCACTATCAAAGAAAGCAGAGCCAGGCAGTGTGGTAATGGTTTGTTTACCCGCATTTATCAGGTCTGGGTCTTCCTCGCCCTCGAAGGGGAATGGTCCCATGCCCAACAATCCATTTTCAGATTGCAATACCACGTTTACGCCTTCAGGTATATAGTTGGCTACTAGTGTAGGTATACCTATGCCGAGGTTTACATAAAACCCGTCTTCGAGTTCCATGGCTATACGTTTAGCTATTTGTTCTTTATTAAGTCCCATGTTATAAAAAATGTGGGGAAATGTGATTGATGATGTAATTATTGAAGAAAACCATTGCTGTTAAAGACTACTACTACTGGTAGCTGATTAGTCTTTCTTTCTTACTGTTCTTTGTTCTATTCTTTTTTCGTAATCAACGCCCTGAAAAATACGGTGCACGTATATGCCGGGTACATGTATGTGATTTGGATCTAGTTCGCCAGGCTGCACTAGTTCTTCTACCTCTGCAATGGTGATTTTGCCAGCCATAGCCATTAGTGGGTTGAAGTTGCGGGCAGTGTCTTTAAATATTAGATTGCCCATGGTGTCGCCCTTCCAGGCTTTTACTATAGCATAGTCGGCATCAAATGCATGCTCTAGCAGGTATGTTTTACCATTAAATTCGCGCACATCCTTGCCGTCAGCTATTTCTGTACCCACGCCAGCCAGCAAGTATAAGGCAGGTATGCCGTAGCCAGCAGCCATGCAGCGTGTGGCAAGTGTACCCTGTGGCACCAAGTCTACTTCCAGCTCGCCACTCAGCATCTGACGCTCAAACTCTTTGTTTTCGCCTACATAAGAAGAGATCATTTTTTTCACCTGCTTTTGCTCCAGCAGCAGTCCTATACCAAAACCATCTACACCAGCATTATTAGATATGCAGGTAAGGTTGTTTACGCCTTTGCGCACCAGGGCGGCTATACAGTTTTCGGGTATGCCACACAGCCCAAAGCCACCCAGCATTAATGTTGCACCCGATGGAATGTCATGTACCGCAGCATCGGCACCAGCCACTACTTTTTTCATGAAAGTTATTTTGTGTGCTAAATTAATGGTTCTGATTCACAAGTAACTGGTAATTGTGTGAATGCGATACCGATTGAGGAGCAAATGTAAATAGACAAAAAACACAGAGATCTGCAAATAAGAGGAAATGATTCTTGTTATTTCCGTCACTGTGGGCAAATAGCAAGAATCATTTCCTGCTATTTTGATATTGTTGTGAAAATAAGAGGAAATAATTCTTGTTATTTTCGTCATGTTTAGCAAATAGCAGGAAATGATTCTTGCTATTTGCGTACATTTGTATAAACAAGAGGAAATATTTCCTGTTATTTTACAAAAACATGAAAAAACTGCTTCAAATATCCGATACACTGATAGCTGACCGCATGCGTTTTGAAAACCCATGGTGGACAACGGCTAAAACAGATGCAGAATACAGCACCATGAAACGGAGGTTGTATTTCGATACATTTTTTGCATTGGTGAAGGAAACTAACCCCAGGAGGGCAGTAGTAATGATGGGGCCACGGCGAGTGGGCAAAACAGTGATGATGCACCATGCCATAGCTGGGCTGATAGAAGGTGAAGTAAACAAGGACAAAGTATGCTTCATAAACATAGAAAACCCGCTTTACCTCAACTTCCATTTAGAGCAGTTGTTTAGTCTAGCCCGCCAGGCAGCCGGCAACACCGACCCCAAGGGTTGGTATGTGTTCTTTGACGAAATACAGTACCTCAAAGACTGGGAAATACACCTGAAAGTACTGGTAGATAGCTACCCGAATACAAAATTTGTAGTAAGCGGGTCCGCAGCAGCGGCACTGAAGCTAAAAAGTGCGGAAAGTGGAGCGGGCAGATTTACAGAGTTCATGTTGCCATCGCTCACATTTTACGAGTACATAATACTGACAGGCAATGATACACTGCTGACCCAAGGTAGCAGTGTGTGGAAGGGGAAGGAACATGAGCAAATAAGCACCAACAACATAGAAGAACTAAACAGACACTTTGTAAACTATATAAATTATGGAGGGTATCCGGAGGTCATATTTTCGGAGAGAATACAGCAAAATTTAGGCAGATACATAAAAAGCGATATAGTGGACAAGGTGTTGCTGAGAGACCTGCCAAGCTTGTATGGAATACAGAATGTGCAAGAGCTGAATCATTTT
>JBIKKS010000020.1:0-11005 GCA_044360235.1 Flavipsychrobacter sp.
CGATGCCAGCAATGCGTGGGACGGCAGCTATAATGATGGAGAACCTAGGCCCGATGTGTATGTATATGTGATACAGGCTACCTGTACTAATGGACAGCCCCTGCTCATAAAGGGTGATGTAACGATAGTGAGGTAGTTGAATTTTTTATATTTAATCAACAAACAATTATTTTTACTCTAAAACCAACTAATTAATAAAAACACTCGTCTATTTTAACAAAGGTTTTATATTTAGTTCTCAGTCCCTATCAATAAATTACATTTTTATATTACATGAATATGTTTAGAGCTCTATTTTTATTGTTGGTTTCAGTGTGTTTGTCGCCACAACTACAGGCGCAACTCACTGCAGGGTTTACTGCAAGCCCCACTTCTGGCTGTGCCCCGCTGGTTGTGAATTTTACCAACACTACTACGCCCATGGCAGGAAGTACATTTTTGTGGACATTCGGTACCACAGGTACTTCGGTATTCACGAATCCTTCTACCAGTTTTACTACAGAGGGTACACATACTGTAACCCTAACTGCCACAAATGGTGGTGTAACCAGCACATACAGTGTGGTAATAACTGTTTATCCGCAACCAGTTGTGAGTTTTTTGGCAAGCGATACAGCATTTTGTCCTAATACACCGATTACGTTTACCAGTACAAGTACTAGTGGAGGCGTGGCAGGGCCATTGACTTACTTATGGAACTTTGGTGATGGGGGATCTGCCACTACATCTACACCCACGCATACTTACACTGCGTCGGGCTATTACAATGTCACATTATTTGTTACCAACGCACAAGGATGTGTTGCCTCTCTAACCAGAACCGCTTACATACATGTATATAACAGACCATCTGTCAACTTTACGGGCAGCCCAGTAGTGATATGTAATCCTCCTGGTACAGTTGCCTTTACCAATTTCACATCGGGCACAGGTCCATTTACCTATGCATGGAGTTTTGGCGATGGTGGCACCTCTACTGCCACATCACCTTCGTATGTGTACACTGCTCCCGGCACCTATTCAGTAAGGCTTATAGCTACGGATGCTAACGGATGTATAGATAGCATAAGACGTACTGCTTATATTTATGTAGATACGCTTACCGCTGCCTTCACGGGTCCTAGCACGGCTTGTGTATATTCATTAGTTACATTTACTAATACCAGTGGTGGGCATACCTCTCGAACATGGAACTTTGGTGATGGTAGCCCCACAACAACAACGTTTAATGGCGTACACGCCTATTCGGCACCGGGAACCTATACCGTTACGCTTACTATTTATGATGGACCTTGTTCGCATACTGTAACACGAACAATAGTGATTACAGGTGGTCCGGGAGCGAATTTTTCAATATCACCAGTACACCCATGCCCAGCTCCCCAAACAATTACTTATACAGGATTAGGAGCAGCAGGTACAGGATATTCTTGGTATTTTGAAGGGGGGTCTTCTACCACTGGAGGTACATCTTCTTGTACATATGGGTCTAACGGTGTAAAGTCTGTGACCATGATAGCACAAGATCCTGTTACGGGTTGTAGAGATACTATTACAAAATTAGATACCCTTTACGATCTTTACTTTTATGCCACTGCCTCGCCAAGTGAGGGCTGTGTGCCACTTACAGTAACTTTTGGCTCCTATGCCGAAACCACACAACCAACGGGAGCTGTAATGCCATACCCGCATGCAGTAACTGGTCATGTGTGGAACTTTGGCGATGGTTCGCCTACAGTTTCTGGAGCTACCCCTACTCACATATACACTGCGGTAGGGATATACACAGCTACTGTAACTGCGATAACCGCGAATGGATGTCCGGTAACAGCTACAGTAATAATAGAAGTAGGTTCGCCACCGCAGGTTACATTTACGGCTACTCCACGACATGTGTGTTATGGTAGCTACACGCCTATTGTTTTTACCCCTACAGTAGTAGTGGGGCCGGTTGATGAATACTTTTGGGAATTTGGTGATGGTGGGACACTAAGAGATACTACTGGAACAAGTATATCGCACGTATATACATTGCCTGGTTTATTTACTGTGACGGTAACTCCATCTTACAGAGGTTGTCGTGGTCCTCGTTTTATAATCACGGATTACATTCAAATAGATTCTCCCAAGGCTATTATTACGCATAGAGTGCTGTGCTCACCTCGTAATAGAGTAGAGTTCTTTGATAGTTCGATGGGTGATAATACGCATTTGTGGATGTTTGGTGATGGGTTTACGTCGACTGCAGATAACCCAGTACATGATTATCCTTCCCTTTCGGTATATACCGTTAGGCTGGCGACTTATAACATAGCAAGTGGATGCAGAGATACAGCGACGGTACTTATCAATCTTACACCAGCAGTAGCAAATTTTGTTGCAGATGATACAGATGTGTGTAAAGATGCTACAGTAACGTTTACATCATGGTTTGCAAGCGGATCGGGGACTGTGAATAGATGGTTTATAAATACATCACCTACTGGACCTATTACACCGGTTGTTCCACCTGTGTCGGGTATTTTGGCATACACTTTTTACACGCCAGGTAATTACACTGTAAGATTAGAAACTACTGACCAAAATGGGTGCAGGGATACTGTAACTAAGCCCAACTATGTATTAGTAGCCAAGCCAGATGCTAACTTTTTAGGGTCGCCAGTATCTGGTTGCAGGCCACTTACTGTGACGTTTACTAACAGTAGTACTCCAACAATAGGCACAGTTATAGCTAGCTATGCCTGGACTTTTGGTGATGGAGGGTCTGCAAGTATGCCAGCGCCGTTGTCTACTACAACTCATACCTATACCACGGCGGGTAGTTATGATGTGTCGTTGATAGTAACAGATAACATAGGTTGTAAAGACACACTTGTAAGACCTGCTCATATTACTGTGTTTCAGCCTACAGCCTCGTTTCTTGCTTCCAATGTTAACCCATGTGTGAACAGCCCGGTTACATTTACTAATACCTCTATAGGGGGAGTAGTGAGTTCGGTTTGGGACTTTGGTGATGGTAACTCATCGACTACCATGTCGCCAGTACATTCTTATTCTGCAACAGGTACGTACTCTATAAGGCTAACTGTAACAGATGCTAATGGTTGTACTCATACTGTGTTGCTGCCCGCGCACATAAGTGTAACAAAGCCAGACGCAAACTTTATAATGAGTGATTCAGTGTCGGTTTGTCCACCATTGTTTGTCAATTTCACCAATACCAGCACCGGTGCATCTGGTTACAACTGGACGTTTGGTGATGGTAATGTTTCCTTGATTGCTTCGCCCAGCAATATGTACATAGCCTCTGGCTTATACAATGTGATGCTAATTGCATCTAATTTTTATGGTTGCAGAGACACTATGCAGCGCACAGTCAATATATTCGGGTATGCGGGTGCATTTACCTATTCGCCACTACAGGGATGTGTGCCACTAGCTGTAAGTTTTGTGGCTACGCTCAGCAACATTCCAAACATCACTTGGGATTTTTCTGATGGTAGTACTAGTACCGTATCCTTCTCTGATACCATTACACACATTTACACTACTCCAGGTGCATATGTACCCAAACTATTGCTGAGTGATAATACAGGTTGTCAAACATCGAGCGTGGGATTAGATACCATAAAAGTGGATCAGATTACTCCTAAGTTCAATACAGACCCTAGCCCTGTGTGTATCAATATGGAGTTTACTTTTATAGACTCTTCTTCCTCATACTGGTCGCCGGTGTCTATATGGGAGTGGACCTACGACGGAATAACTAACACTACGGCATCTCCTACTCACACCTTTACGGCTGTAGGTTCTTATCCGGTAACGCTGGAGGTGGAAAACGCATGGGGCTGTAAGGCAGCCATTGTCAGAAACATAGTAATAGATCCGCCACCAGTTGTTACAGCTAGTGGAGATACAATAGTATGTGTAGGAGACCCAGCAGTGCTTACAGGTTTTGGTGCGGTGACCTACACATGGGCGCCACCAGCTACACTGAGCTGTGTGACCTGTAATCCTACCAATGCTACACCACTCGTAGAAACTGTGTATACCGTTACTGGTGCAGATAGAAATGGATGTACCGATACTGCTACAGTTACAGTAGGTCTTCGTACGCACACCATCAGCAATGCTTGGGGCGATACTGCTGTATGTTTTGGTGTACCTGTGCAACTATACGATACGGGTGGGCATACATATCAGTGGTTGCCAGCTACTGGTCTCAGCAACCCGACGATATCTAATCCTATAGCGACACCTCCATACACTACAATATATATGGCAATAGCAAGGTTGGGTAGTTGTATACCAGATACTAATCAGGTAACAGTAGTCATTTATCCGCTGCCTACCGTAGATGCGGGTCCTGACCAACGACTGCTGGCAGGGTCTACAGCTCAGATACAAGCTACTGGAACAGATATTGCTACTTATAGATGGTGGCCATCTGAAACACTCAGTTGTCCCGATTGCCCCAATCCGGTAGCTAGTATGACAGTAAGAACCACCTATACAGTAGATGTGGAGTCTAAGTATGGTTGTAGGTCTGCCGACTCTGTTACAATACTTCTTTATTGTGATAATAGTATGGTGTTTATACCCAATGCGTTTACACCCAACAGCGATGGGCAGAATGATGTGTTTTATCCACGAGGTGCTGGCGTAGAAATTATAAAAACTTTCAGAATATACAATCGTTGGGGAGAGATGGTGTTTGAGCGGGAGAATATAGAACTAAACGATGCTAAAAACGCATGGGACGGTAGCTACAAAGGTGGTGACCCAAAGCCTGATGTGTATGTATACATAATGGAGGCTACCTGCTATACAGGCGAAAATATAAGTGTGAAAGGTGATGTAACTATCATAAAGTAAACCCTCCTAAGTATGAGCTACAGAAAACAAAACACTGAAAAAATATACAGTGGCACGCAGCAGGCGAAAATCCTGATGCTTGTGGCTGTGGTAATAAGCGGCATAGTAAACAATGCTACTGCACAGGCAGACATACACTTTTCGCAGTTTTACGAAACCTCGATTCTCCGAAACCCTGCATTGACGGGCGTTTTTGCGAGCGACTACAAAGTAGGTGTATACTATCGCAATCAGTGGAGCTCTATTTCCAAACCCTTTGTTACCCAACTAGTGAGTGGAGAGGGCAGGGTGCAGTTCAACGAAATGTCGAACGATTTTTTTAGTTTCGGTTTTCTAGGTTTTGCCGATAAAGCGGGCAGTATAGACCACAAAATAACGGGTATATATCCGGCGGTGAACTACAACAAAGCAATGAATGTAGAACGCAACTCTTACCTGTCAGTGGGCTTTACTGGTGGTTACTTGCAGTATAGCTTTGACCCATCTAAGGCAACATTCAACAATCAGTTTCAGGGTGGTCGCTTCGATCCCAGATTGCCTTCGTTGGAAAATATAGGTAATAGTAAAATGACATTTTGGGATTTAGGTGCAGGCATCAACTATAACACCAGTGCCGGCCCCGACAACAATGTGACGTATGTAGTAGGTGTATCTGGTTATCACTTCACTCAGCCCAAGTTTTCTTATTATGAGGTAGAAGGGGTGACACAAAATATGAGGTTGAACGCCAATGCTGCTGCAAGTTTTAATGCTACGGAAGATGTGATGATTCAGATACATGCCAATGCTGCATTTCAGGGCAAGTATAAAGAAATAATAGCTGGTGGATTGATAAGCTGGACGCAGTCGATAGGTGAGCGCAAGTACTTTATGCTCACAGGTGGTGCTATGTATCGCTTTGCCGATGCTCTGATACCAGTGGTAAGGGTAACCTATAACAAGTTGGCCATAGGTGTGAGTTATGATGTAAACGTATCTACCTTGAAACCGGCTAGCAATATGGCTGGAGGCCTAGAGGTAACTGTTTTTCACACCGGCGATTTCAGAGACAAGGGTATGGCTAAAAAAATGGTTTGCCCCAAGTTTTGATGTTTAGCTACTGACCGCCGCACAATAGCATGTACACACCTGCACCTGCAAAAAACCCCAATAGTGCCAACAGGCTTATTTTGCGCAGGTACCACCCAAAACTTATAGACTCCATGCCCATAGCGGCTACGCCAGCTGCGGTGCCTATGATGAGTGCGCTTCCACCAGCACCGGTGCTATATGCTAAGAATTCCCAGAAGTAACTGTCGGTAGGGTGAGTGCTAAGGCTATACATGCCCTGTGCTGCAGCTACCAATGGGACATTATCTACCACCGACGATAATATGCCCATAGCCAACACTATAGCGTTTTCGTTGGCTATGTGTACATCCATCCATGTAGCCAAACCAGTGAGTACACCCGTTACTTGTAGTGCGGCCACACTAAGCAGTATACCCAGAAAGAACAAAATGCTGGGGGTGTCTATCTTTTGCAGTGCAAAAGCTACAGACAGTGCTTGTCTGTTCTCTTCATCTTTTTTGCCATGTATGAGCTCTGTTATTACCCATAGTATGCCCAGCCCTATGAGTATGCCCATGTAGGGGGGCAAGTGTGTAATAGTCTTAAAAACAGGTACCAGTATAAGTATAATGATACCTGAGTACAACACTATTTTTTGCTGTGTTACAGTAATGTCAGTTCCTTTGCTGCTTTCGTCTTTTGCGGGTCTTACTACATTCCCCTTCATGCGGTAAGATAGCACAGACAGGGGCACCAGCATACACACTAGGCTAGGCAAAAACAAGCTGCTTACTATTTTGGCTGCGGTTACTTGCCCGCCTATCCATAACATGGTAGTGGTAACATCTCCTATAGGCGACCATGCCCCACCAGCATTAGCGGCTATGACTATCATACCCGTAAAGTACATCCTGTCTTCGGGCGATTTTATAAACTTACGTATCATAGATATCATAACTATGGTAGTAGTAAGATTATCGAGTAGGGGCGATAAAAAGAAAGTGATGAGCGATACAATCCACAATAGTTTTCGCTTGTTGGTAGCGGTTATTTTGCTAGTTATAATGTCAAAGCCATTGTGTGCATCAATAAGCTCCACTATGGTCATAGCTCCTAGCAGAAAGAACAGTATCCCCGCTAGTTCGCCCAAATGCTCGGTAAGCTGCTCCGATACCAGGTCTTTGTTTTCTGTGGCTGTGATGTACACCACCCAGCACAGCACCCCAGTGATGAGGGCAGTAGCTGCTTTATTGATTTTGATGGAGTGCTCAGTAGCTATGCATATATACCCAAATACAAAAATAATTATCAGTAATGTTATCATTGGTAAGCTATTGACAGGAAGAAATGGAAGTGGGTAGGTGGGTAAAAATACAATTTTAGTTGTTTGGTAGTGGGTTATGGAATGTTAAAGACTATTGCTTGGGTGAAGTTTGAATGTGTTCAATGGAGGTGTTTATTTTATCACCTAAAGTAGTTTTGTTTTATCAGATTAATGTATAAAATGCTGAAAATCAATTCTTTGATAGTGGTATGATGTGTACTTGTAACTTAATGGCATATTTTTTTCTTATTTTTACTAACTTGAAGCGAAAAACTGCTGTCTATATAACTAAAATGGATTAACGGTAAGTATCGTTAGCATTCTTTTGTATTGAATTTGACAAGAAATTATTGATAAGATTATGACACCTAATTTTAGTTCTTACCGTTTTATCCTATTTCTCTCTTTTTTCTTTATTCAGTTCTGGGCATCTGCTCAGGTTACTGTTACCAGCAGTGATTCTCTCTCCTGTACTGTGCCCTGCACAGTGCTTACGGCAAATGTTGTAGGCGATGCACCTACCAACTCAGGAATAACGGTAGATGATATCTATTCTGGTGTTTTGCCTATTGGGTTTACATTCAATTTTTATGGAACTAACCATACCAACGTAGTAATAGGTCCGAATGGCACTTTGTGTTTCGATCTGACACTGGCTGGCGCTTTTGACCCCTGGCCTATTTCAGCAGTTTTACTAGGCAATCCAAGTAAGTTTAACAACATCTGCGGCCCTTGGTGCGATATTGATATTTCTACACCCGATGGAGGTACCATCACTTATTCGCTCACAGGTTCTGCTCCATTCCGCAAATATATTGTTACTTTTTGCAGAGATCGTATGTTCTCTTGTACTGACCAGATTACCAGTACCCAAATCATCCTGTACGAAACTACGAACATCATAGAGTGCCATATCGCTACTAAACCGGTTTGTGCTACCTGGAACAGCGGTAGAGCGATAATAGGTGTGCAAAATGCTACAGGGACTGCGGCTACTGTAGCTCCAGGGCGTGATTTCCCAGCCGTATATACTTGTACTAATGAGGCTTGGCGTTTCACACCCAATGCTACCGTGTCGTCTTATACGGTGGCCTCTATCGTGTATGCCCCTATCCCTTATGCTACTTCGCCGGTTTATTGGTACAACGATAATACAGGAGCATATCTTGGCGTAGGACTTACGCAGACTGTATGCCCCACAGTAACCACTCGATATAAAGCTGGCGCATTGGGTTGTGCCGATACTTCATTTGGTTATTACTTAGTGACGCCATCTCCATCATTTACTATTAGCCTTACCTCTACAAATCCTACCCTTTGCGAGGCGTGTGATGGAACTATAACAGTAAGTGGTTTCACTCCGGGTTTATTAGATACGATCACTTACGAATTGGGCGGTGTGCCTCAGCCGCCTGTTTATGCAATAGCATCAGCTGCAGGTACTGTAACTATTACAGGGCTTTGTGCAGGTACTTATACTAATTTTATAGGTAGGCAGGGTGCTTGCGTATCCCCACCAGCGGGCCCAGTGGTACTTACCAACCCACCGATAGTAATAGACAATATTGTGCCTGTGCCACAGTCTATATGTGGAGCGTGCGATGGGTCGCTCATTATCAACGGACTGTATCCTAGTCGCATATTCACTATCAACTACAGTTTTAATGGTGTACCACAGCCACCGGTTACAACCAGCACGAATGCTGCTGGAAGCATTACCCTTTTGGGATTGTGCGAGGGCGTCTACGATAATATCATAGCATCCTTCGGCACTTGCATCACCCCACCTATGGGCCCTTATACATTGGGAGGTCCACCACCGCCACCGGCTGTAATTGCTACTATTGTGAATCCTACCGAGTGCGGCTTCTGCAATGGTAGCATCACCATTCGTTCTGTAGCGCCTTACTCTTCCGATACTATTCGTTATTCTTACAATGGTGTGCCTCAGCCACCAATAGTTACGGTAGCACTGGGGGATAGTTCAATTTTCTTACCTGGATTGTGCGAGGGATTGTACTCGGGTATATCTATTAAAATAGGTAACTGTATAACTACTGTGTTGGGTAGCGCCACCTTGGCTGCGCCACCTATATCTGTTGCTTTTGATACTACGGTAAGTCTTGGTTGTAGTGGTGATACTGTGTTTTTCTACAACAACTCTACCTCTCCTGGTCCGCTGCGCTATGTATGGTACTTTGGCGACGGACAGACAGATACTGCTACCAACCCTTATCATGTATACGCAGCAGGGTCTTATACTGTGACACTACTGGCTACCAATGGCTTTTGCGCTGATAGCCTGAAGCGTGAAATAGTGCTGGGACACCCACTCAATGCAGAGTTTACCCGCACACCTGCTATAATATGCCAAAATGAGCCTGTAACCTTCACCAATACATCGATAGGTGCTACCAAGTATATATGGAGTTTTGGCAATGGTGCAACCAGCACTACGGATGTACCCGCATATTCTTATCAGAATAGTGGAGTGTATACCATAAGACTAATAGCCAGCAATGACATACCCTGCTACGATACTACTACACAGATTATAGAGGTAGACACCATAAGTGGTATGAAAATGGAGATGACGGATACCGTATTATGTGCTGGTACTTACATCACTTTTACTGGTTTGTATGCAGGGCTTGGCAATACGGGTGTCACTTGGTCGTTTGGTGATGGAGATAGCATAAAAAATGTAAATCCGGTTTACCATGCTTATGGTGGGCAGAATGTATATACGGTTACGGTTACTGCTAACTATCGTGCGTGTCCTTCGGTATCTGCTACGCGCTCGGTAACTGTTGTGCCACAGCCTACTATTAGTTTGGGCGGTGATACTGCTATCTGCAAGGGTAGCGAGGCTATTCTGTTATCAGATATCTATAACGCTACCAATCCGCTGGCTAGCTGGCTATGGAGCACCGGCGAGGTATCTAAGTCTATATATATAGTAGCACCGGGTGTGTATTATGCCACTGTTACTATCAACAACTGCTCGAATACAGACTCGGTATATGTAGCCAATGATTGTTATGTAGACATACCCAATGTATTTACCCCTAATGGCGATGGTATTAACGATTTCTTCTTCCCCCGTAGTTTGTTAGCTAGCGGTCTTACCTCGTTTAAGATGAACATATATAACCGGTGGGGCCAGCAGATATTTGAGTCGACTAGCCTAGATGGTTCGGGATGGGATGGTAGGTTGAATGGTGTGCAGCAGCCAAGTGGTGTGTATGTATACACTATAGATGTGACCTTCAAAGACGGACAGAAAGAAAACCACAAGGGTAATGTAACCCTGATGCGATAAGCAGAGTGTATAACTTAACATAAAGCCGCCACACGTCTGCAAAGGGTGTGGCGGCTTTATTATTGGGATATAGGCAGATGGCATAGGGTAGGTGGCTACGCATAGTGCCAATTGCCCTACCTTTGCAGCAGCAAATAGTTATGGAAACGATAGTAAACAAAGTAGCAGAAAGCGGAATAATGACACTAGACCTTGCACCGTATGTGACGGGTATAGATGCGGTGGCGTTTGACCTTACGCCTTTCTTGTACATGGAAATGATACTGAAGGAAAAAGACTACAGAGCAGCCCTGCAAACCCACGACTGGCAACAATATGCAGGTAAACATGTAGCAGTACACTGCACCGCCGATGCAATAGTGCCTGTATGGGCATACATGCTGGCTGCTACCTACCTGCAACCCGTAGCGGCATCTGTGTATTACGGTACTACG
>JBIKKS010000021.1:0-10975 GCA_044360235.1 Flavipsychrobacter sp.
ACACACTGCTGGTAAAGGGTCATGCTTTGGTAAATACTGACTACATTGACTTATCAAAAATGTTCTCAGACATCAAACAAAACATGAATGCTTTAATACCAGACACTCATATAAACCTGATTACTGATTTTTCTCAAGCCAATTACCTCAAAACAGACAGATATTACCTTTTTGAAGCATGTTTGCAGCTAATGCTTAATTTTGTGAAACATACAGAAGGGAAAACTTACACACAGATAAAAGTATACAGTAACAAAAAAAATGACAAAATTCAGCTGATTTTAGAAGATGAACAACAGGGATTCAGGCTAAATGATAACGATGACAGTATATCAACTATATATAGAAGGCTCTATCAACATCTTACCGGTGGGGGTATAAAATTATTGTATGTAAAAGCAATAATTGAAAACATGGGTGGTGTGTTTTCTGTAAATTGTGAAGAGCACAATAACATTAAATTTATAATAGAGTATGCCGCTTAAGGGCATTTTATGATTAACAAGTAAAAGTAAACATGGAATATTTTAACAACTTCATTTTAGTTGATGATGACAAAGTAAACAACATGATTTGTACAAAAATCATTCGCAAACTTTACTCAGAAGCAACGGTAACGAGTTTTTTGACCGCAAGAGAAGGGTTAAATCATATTGTATCCAGATATGGCCAGCCCCAAAACACAGACGTTGCTGTGCTGCTGCTGGATATAATAATGCCTGGGATGGATGCATGGGATTTTCTCAAAGAATTTGAAAGTTTTGAACCTTCATTAAAAGATAGAATTAAAATCTACATCCTTTCTTCGTCGGTAGATAAGAAAGACATGATGAAAGCTAATGCTGATAAACATGTTGAGTATTACCTTATGAAACCTTTGACAAGTGAATCGATACACTTAATGGTACATGTCTTAAATAAAAAACTAGTGAAACAACAATAAATTATGAGTACTAAAATGACTGACAAATATTGTTTTATATTGATTGACGATGTACCAATGAACAATTTGCTAAGTAGGTATATTCTTAAAAACAATTATCCTGGTTCGCAAATCGTAGAGTTCACAGATCCGTTGTTGGGTTTAGAGTATATAAAAGACCACTGCAACAATGCAAGTGACGTATTATATATTATACTACTAGATATATATATGCCGTTGGTAGACGGTTGGGATTTCTTGGATAGCTATGAAAAGCTGAATGATGAAGTAAAAGAGAACTGCGTCATATATGTGCTCTCCTCTTCTATCAACAAAGCAGACTCCGATAAAGCTAACGCAAACAAAAACGTTATAGGATACGCACTGAAACCACTAACAGAAAGTATTATATCAAGAATAGTGCATCACATAATAGAAAGCAGAAAGAAAACATCATAAAAACTATATGCCAACCTGTTGCATATAGCACTGAATAGCTACAACACGATTAGATCAAAGCAATGTTGAAAAAAATCTACATCCAGTTCTTTTATGCATTCCTTATGGCGTGGGTTGTAGCTCTATGTTCTTGCAATAACACACCACAAATACCAATAAATGATGCAAATGAACAGTTATTGTTAGACCATATATCACGAATAAATGACACAGCTGGACCCAAAAGATGTATACAGTTTATAGATTCTGCCTCTACAAAATATACATTATCTGCCGCCACCAAATTTAAAATCTACAACCGAAAGCACACTATATTTTTACAATATGTGCCAGACATGCACTTAGCTGGGCTGTATGCAGATTCAATGTATTATCTGGCTACAACAGACCCCATAATAAGAAAAGACACTACTTCCATATTCATTTCTTATCTGTCAATGGCTGATGCGGCTTTTGCATCTGATAAGTATGATATAGCATTCAGATATTACAATCTTGCCCGAGAGCTCGTAAGTAATTCTTCTTTTCCTTGCAAGGAATGTTCTTATCTGTTCAGAATTGGCATGGCATATTTTCGTAGCGGTAAGTTTTTGCATGCTGCACACCTATTCAAGCAGTCGGCAGAGAAGTTTGAACAATGTCATGACCTCAATTTTATTGAATCCTTCAGAGGACAGGAAACAATATCAAATATTGGTGTATCGTACGAGAAGGCTGGCATGCCAGATAGTGCCATTTACTACTACAACAATGCTCTGAAATATGTATTAATCAATGAGCCCCTCTACCCCACTCAAAATCACCAGTGGGATGTGGCAATATCTGTCATACAGGGTAACATTGGCAGTAGCTACTTGCTGCTAGGCAACAAGGATTCAGCTGAGCATTACCTGCAAAAAAGCTTAGCACTCAGTGCCAAAATAAGTGGTGACCTGAGCGATAGAATATTCAACAAGCTGAAACTAGCATCTATATATATTGAAGATGGAAAAATGACCGAGGCAAAAAATGAACTGTCTAATTGCGACTCATTAAAGTCAAAAATACAACGGTTAGGCGTCCCTAACGATACCTTGGAAATAGCTTTAAGAATAACAGAAATGTACTACAAATACTATTGGGAGATGGGCACCTATGTAGCTGCCATAAGCTACCTCAGTGCTCATCACATCATACAAGAGCAGAAATGGCAAAAAGCACAGAAAATCATTGTAAATGATGTGGAGCAGGGTATAAAAAGAGAGGCAGACAAACAGAAAATAGACTCTCTGCAAAAGGATGTGAAAATAAACAAGCTTCGCACTGCTTTACTTGCATTAATTATCATATTGTCCATTATACTGATACTATACATAAGAAGGGTATATAACAAAAGGCATCAGAGCCTGCAGCAGCAAAATATAAAAATAGTAAGTGAAAGCGCTGAGGTAAAAGAGATGCTGCAAAAGAAAATTAAAAAAGACCAGCAAAACTTTTTATCACTGATTGAGAATACTGACGACTTTTTGTGGTCTGTAGATAAAAATTTTGTGTTGCTGGCATTCAATAAAGCATACAGAAAAGGTATGTACCAATATTTTGGTGCATACCCCGAAGTGGGCGAACCAGAGTTACTAACACAAACTCACGCACCGCAATACTACAATAAACTCATAAACTGCTACCAAAGTGTACTGGCAGGATTGCCGTATGAACCAATATATAAGGGAATTAGGCATAATAATGAGGACCAAGATATAGAAGTGAGATTCAGACCCATCATAGATGAACATGGGATGATAACTGGTGTAAGCTGCTACAGAAGAGACATTACAGAATACCTGAAACTGATAAAAATACTAGAGAAAAACAACCAACAACTGCTATCTATAGCATGGGTGCAATCGCACAAATTGCGTGGACCGCTTACTACCATACAAGGCATAGTAAACTATCTGAAAAACAATAATCCTGATAGCGAAAACTATACACATATGCTCGACGGACTGAAAGAGGCAGTGAGCGAAATGGACAAAGTAATACACGAAATAGTGGAAGAAACAGATTAGATAAAGCGCTAAACCTCAAACTGACGAAACACAGTTTTATTATTGACAAAGGTCATTTGTCTGGCAGTAAACGCAGTATACTTTTACGTTTCAGTTCTCACCCCAAAATACTGTATTATGCGTATATCTGTTTTAATAGCTAGTTTGCTCACAATTGCTACTTTCAGCATCACGCTTTCTGTATCCTGCACCAAAGATCCGTGCAAAGACATAAGTTGCCTTAATGGAGGCTCCTGCAATGGTGGTAGTTGCGTATGCCTTTCTGGCTACACAGGGTCTCGTTGCGAAACAAAAATTCTTCCTTGTGTAATAAACAATACAGCAGAGGTGAAATTTAGTAACCGCTCCTCGAGTAGCACTTACACCGTTATTTGGGATGGTTCCATTATTACAACTGTTGCTGCTGGAGCCACAAGCGAAGTCTTTACAGTTGCCGCAGGGCAGCATACTCTTGAATTTAGGTACTCCAATTCTTCAACTAGTTCATGCACACCCAGCACACCCAATGTAGCACAATGTTCTTCTATGGTGTATTGGTGCAGTAATTAATAACAACAGTTTAATCAAAGAAAATAACGGTTTCCATTCATTCACTTATCCTGTTGCTCATTATTTGTAATTAATCTATCAACAGTACCTATAATGTTAAATGTGATGACTCCAATATTAATACCTTAGCGGCAGGTGACACAAGCATATACTACACTGTAGCTGCGGGGCAGCACACACTCACATTCAGGTACTCTAATAGTACTACCGATGCCTGCACACAAAGTACCCCAAACATAGCGCAATGCTCTTCTGCAGTATACTGGTGTGGCAACTAATGCGTAAGTACTGGCATCATACACATACACTGATTACACCTTATTGCTTATGGCGTGGTATATATGGTTCCACAGTGCTATGCGGGCTTTTAGCGCTAGTTTTACTGCCTCTGTAGCTTCTGTCCAGTACTCTGGTTTAGTAGCGCATAGTTGTTCCGTCATTTCATAAGCCAGTATAGAGTGGTGCCCTCCGTCTACTTCTATATGTCGCTCCAGATAGTACTGGAATGTGCTTACCTGATGATTGGTTTGTTTGTTAAGCTCAGCTACAAAGGACAAAAACATGCCCGGTATGAGGTCTTCTCTACCGAACGTAAACACCGCTGCCATAATATGAGCTTTGCCAGTGGCTACAGTATGAAACGTATTGTTTACAAAATCAGCTACCGCCTTAGGTACGTTTGTTGCCTCCAGTGCATCACTTACACTCATGCCGTTAGATACCTGTTCTATTAAGTTATTTACAGGGGCAGTGTTGCTGCCAGCTTCTTTCATGGCACTGAGGTACAGCTCAAAGTGGCTTTGTCTTATTCTATTTTGGTCCACATCACTCTCTTCGCCTGTTACTATCTCGTTGATGAGGTAGCGTGTGGCAGCATTACCTTTGGGCACCCATGGCACATCTACACAGGTAAGCTGCCGTTGCAGCGACTTCAGCAAAGACATAAAATCCCATACTGCAAATACATGATGCTCCATAAAAACATTGAGCTCTTTAAGTGTTTTTATACTAGCATATAATGGGTGGTTTACAAGTTCATCGCGCAGTGGTGCTATCTCTCTTCTCAGTACATCTATCTCTTGGCTCATGCTGTAATTATTGATATCACAAATGTACGTTTGCCTATGCTCTCTGCAAGCACAGCTCACATCCGCTCTCATACTATTTAGTGATAAGTAAGTAAAGTATGTTTATGTATAACTGTGGTACAACAACACTTTTTATACTGCTAAAGCATACTCTTTTGTTATCAGGATGTCAATATATTTTAAGCACCCTACTAACATTAGTATGACCGCGGCTGTCATTTCTTAATAAATTTACAAGGATAAAATATGCCGTTTCACTCTTTAAGACAAATCCACTGTGATTAACAAAAATAGCTACTCTTTTAAACTAATAATCCTGTTCGTAATGCTGTGTATTTTGCCCGCTATTACTTACGGCAAAATAAACCCAGATAAGTACCAACAGATAATTTCTGGTTCATTCACTATTCCAGAAAAGAGTAATGCTTACTATGAATTGTCTCAATATTACAAGAATTCCAACTATGATTCCGCAGACTTTTATCAGCAAAAAGGGCATGAATATTGCATCAAGAACAATTATAAAGAGGGTATTGCATGGATGGACCTCATGAAGCTTGTCAATTTAGCAGAAAAAGGGAATTTAGAGATAGCGCTTAATGGAGTACAGAATGTTTTGAAAGTTTTTGAAAAGCAACAAGATACCATAGGCATAATAAAAACCTACTGCTTCAACGGAACATTATTGGGTAAGAGGGGGAAATACGTAGAGTCTACCAATCTTTTTATAAGCGCACTAAGCTTAAGCAAAAAAATAAACAGTGATTACTTAGAAGGCTTGGCCTACATGAAGCTTGCTGTTCTGAATGAGCAGATAGGCAACCTAGAAAAGGCAGCAGCGTATTACAATATTTTGATGCTTCGTCCTCCTAATGATTCCTTCGTGTTGTCTGAAAAATGGACAATCATGAACAATATGGGAATTATCTCTGCTAAAAAAGGAAATCTCAGAGCAGCAATACAAAATTTCAAGACTGTTTACGAAAGTACAAAGTCAAGAAAAGAATTTTTAGAATCTAATGTTCTCTCTGTTACAAATTTGGGGCACGCTTATTCTATTTTAAAAAAAAGCGATAGCGCAATTTTTTACTTAAAAATAGCTGAGAATTCTGTTAAGGCATATCACCAACCAGAAAGGTACGTGCAAGTTATTGGCTTGATGGCTTCAGAAATAATGAAAGACAAACCCAGTGAAGCAATAGCATATGTAAAAGAGGCGATCAAAATGTGTGATGAGATGGGGTACAACCCGCAATTAAAATCTGATATGCTGAAATTACTATCTGACATATATTATGACCAAGGTCTGTATAAAGAATCTGTAGAAGCAATGCATAAACATGTAGAACTAGCTCAATCGATTTACAATACAAACATTGCCAAAGAAGTAAACAACTTGCAGGCAATACACGAACTAAAAGAAACTAAAGCAAAAGTAAAAGAGTTGACTCTTGCCAAGGAGAACATTCAACTACACAACAATCTGGCTATGGTTGTATTATTTGCTCTACTCATTCTGGTTATTACTACATTGTTTTTTTACTCAAAGATTAAAAAAGATGCCCAAAAGTTATCAAAAAGCTTCGTGCTTTTGCAAAATTCAGATTTGGTCAAAGACAAGCTATTCTCCATAATTGGTCACGACTTAAAAGGCCCTGTAGGCAATGCCTCTATGATTTTAGAAATGTACCTGGATGAAAGTGTAGATGAAAAAGAAAAAGAAAAAATACTTGATATACTTCAAAACTTACTATCCAGCACGTACGAAACACTTAACAAAATTCTTGCTTGGGGTAGTTCATCCATAAAGGGAATCACTAGCGCAATGATACGTTTTTCTCCTAATGAGTATATAGCGGCAAATTGCAAATTGATAGAAGCAATTGCGTTCAGAAAAAACATCTCTATTACTAATCAAATAATAGATTGCCCAGAATTGAGTGCTGATCCGTCACATTTCGATTTCGTAGTCAGAAACTTGTTGAGCAACGCTGTGAAATTTACAAATAACGGTGGCATTATAAATCTTAGTTGCACCCACTCGCCAGATAATGGTATGGTGGTATTCTGTGTAAGCGATAATGGGGTTGGTATTAACAAAGAAGATATTAACAAATTGTTCTCGCCTTCTATAGCTAGCCGTTATGGCACCAACAACGAAAAAGGTACTGGAATTGGCCTCACCCTTTGCAAAGAGTACATAAAAGAAAATGGTGGAGATATATGGGTAGAGAGCGAATATGGAAAAGGTTCTTCTTTTTATTTCTCATTTAAAGCCGCTTAGGTTTATTTGCAATCCGCAAAAGGAGTAGCTACTCATTTTATCATGCTTACCATTGGCTATAATGCCATAAGAGAAATTAATACTCAAAATTGCGTGTATGTACATATATTTGCAACACAAAACAACAAAAACACAGAAACATGACAAAATCGTTTTTTACAGCAGCAATGTTATTTGTAAGTGCAGCAGTGTCTGCACAAGCTTCTAAATGGGGCGTAGATGTTAGCCACTCTTCAGTAAAGTTTGAGGTTACCCACCTTATGGTATCCGAGACCGAAGGTCGCTTCAATAAGTTTGATGGTAGCATAGAGTCGCCAGCAGCTGATTTCAATGGTGCAAAAATCAACTTTACGGTAGACGTAAACACCATCAATACTGACAACGAAATGAGAGACAAACACCTGAAAGGTGATGACTTCTTCAATGCAGAAAAGTATCCTCAAATCAAATTTGTTAGCACTTCATTTAAAAAATCGAAAGGCAACAATTATGTGCTGGAAGGTGATATGACCATCCGTGATGTAACTAAAACAGTAAAACTAGATGTGGTATATGGTGGTACTATGGTAGATCCTTATGGCAATACAAAAGCAGGTTTCAAAACCACTGCTAAGATCAGCCGTAAAGCTTTCAACCTGCGCTGGAGTGCTACTACCGAAGCTGGTGGTGCAGTAGTAGGCGATGAAGTGACTATGATACTGAAATTAGAATTTGCTAAGGCAAAATAAGATAGTGTGAAAGGTGATGAATCAATACTACGCGGTGCAGTTCTCTGCACCGCTTTTTTTGGTCTATACCTGTGTACTTGTGCTCAGTAGATAGCTACATTTGCTACAGAAAAAGAGAATTATGAATATCACCAATAACAAAAGGATGTTTAGGTTTGAGGCTTTGCTACCCGATGGCGAAATAGCATCGCTGGAGTATAGATGGCTGAAAGGCAGCATGGTGCTGATGCACACAATGATACCCGTAGCAGACCGTGGCAGCGGCATAGGTGCACAACTTGTAGCACATGTGCTAGAGCACGCTCGCGCCCACAACCTGAAAATAATAGTGTATTGCAGCTATGTGCAGCACTACATAGATACCCATTCAGGCTACACTGATTTACTAGCTAGCTCCACTACTAACCCCTGAGTTTAGTTACCTACTATCCTCAGCTTTGCAAAATTGAGCATGATTTTTTTTACGCCATGTACTGCACCAAAGTCTATACTAGCTATACGGTTTGCCGGATTTCCCTCCAAAGATTTTATGATACCGAAGCCAAACTTCTGATGCTCTACCTGCATACCTACGTCCATAGCGGCTGCGTCGTCAGACACAAAGTCGGGAGATGGGGTGTGAGCCTGAGGTTTGGGGGCAGCAAGTTTATCTGCCAGTTTTTTCAGAGAGGGCAACTTATCTAACGATTGGTTGAACAGATTGCCTGTTCCTGTGCTTTGTGCCGGGCCTCTGTTGCCAGTGCCTGTAAATGTATTGTCTATATGGTTGGCAGGTATTTCTTTTATAAATCTGCTAGGGTCATTTTGCACCAGACTACCAAAACGATATCGACTGTTGGCAAATGTTATCCATAACCGCGCTTTGGCACGAGTGATGGCTACGTAAAACAGTCGTCTTTCTTCCTCTAGGTCGGCACGGTCATACATACTCATAGCGCTCGGAAAAAGGTTCTCCTCCATACCTACTACAAACACACAAGGAAACTCCAACCCCTTGGCAGCATGTATGGTCATTAGCTTCACAGCATCGGCATTTTCGTCCTTATCCTGGTCTGCATCTGTCAGTAGTGTTATCTGTTGCAAGTAAGTGCCCAGTGTTTTTTCTTGCAATTCACCTTCTTCATCAGGTGTTTCTGTAAATTCTTTTATGGAGTTCAGCAGTTCCTGTACGTTTTCGTAGCGGGCTATACCTTCCACACTTTTATCATTATAGAGGTCTGCCACCAGCCCTGTATGTTTGCCTACCGCAAATGCCACATCGTAAGCATTTTGCTTTTGCAGCATTGTACCAAAGCTCATTATCATGTTCACAAAAGCATCTGTCTGCGATGAGCGCACACCATCTATATCGGGGTTAGATATTGTCTCCCAAAAAGTGGTATCCAGTTGATTTGCCCTTACAGTTATCTTATCTATTGATGTTTTACCTATACCCCTTGCAGGATAGTTAATGATACGTTTTAGGTTTTCTTCATCCTGCGGATTAACTATAATACGGAGGTAAGCCAAAAAGTCTTTAACCTCTTTGCGCTGATAGAATGATGTGCCACCCACTAGCTTATAGGGTATGTTCATTCTACGCAGGCTCTCTTCAAACGATCGGCTTTGAGCATTAGTTCTGTACAGCACCACAAAGTCTTTGTTGGCGTAGTGATTGCGCATCTGTTGCTCCTTGATACTATCTGCCACAAATCGCCCTTCATCATTGTCGGTCATGGTGCGGGCAAGCAGTATTTTTTCGCCTTCTGCATTACTTGTCCACAGTTGCTTGGGTATTTGGTTTTTGTTATTGCCTATTACGGTGTTGGCTACATCCAGTATAGTTTGTGTACTGCGGTAGTTTTGTTCCAGTTTTATCACTACTACATCGTCATAGTCATCCTGAAACTGTAGTATATTCTGCACCGTTGCCCCTCTGAATGAGTATATACTCTGTGCATCATCACCCACCACACATATGTTCTCATTGCGGGCACCCAGCATTTTTATAATAGCATACTGTGCGGTGTTGGTATCCTGGTACTCGTCAATGAGTATGTATTTAAATCTACCCTGATACTTGGCCAGCGCATCGGGGTGTTGGGTGAGCAGCGTATGCATATTAAACAGCAAGTCATCAAAATCCATGGCACCGTTTCTAAAGCACTTTTTAGCATACATTTCATAGATGTCTGCCAGCAGTGGTCTGTTGCTTTTAGCATCTTCTTGCTGTATATAGTTATCTTGTCGGTAGGTAGCAGGGTTAATGAGTCCGTTTTTAGCTGCAGATATGCGGTTATATATAAATGATGGCTTGTAGTGTTTGTCATCCAGATTCATGTCTTTTACTATACCCTTTATGATGCTTTTAGCATCATCAGTGTCGTAGATAGTAAAGTTGTTGGGATAGCCTAGCTTGTGCGCATCAGAACGCAGAATTTTTGCAAATACAGAGTGAAAGGTGCCTATGTACAGATTACGAGCCTCCGTGTTGCCCAGTGCCTTTTCCACACGTTCCTTCATCTCTGCAGCTGCCTTATTGGTAAAGGTTAGCGCCAGTATATTAAATGCATCTACACCATTGTTCATAAGGTGTGCTATACGAGTAGTTAGTACTTTCGTTTTTCCGCTACCAGCACCTGCCACTATCATTATAGGACCATTAATGTGTTGTACTGCAGCGAGCTGCTGTTCATTCAATCCGGCTAAGTAATTCTGCATAGCAGCAAATTTAAGATTGTACCACCGATATATTTGCTAACTACCCTGAAATAATAAAGTCTGTGTTGGTGAGTTTACATTTCCATAGTTATCTGAAGCATAATTAGCAGCAACTAATACAAAATAGCCTTTTTTGCCCTGCTGTTTACTTTTTTTTGTTATGTGTTTCTCCTCTTTTTACTGCTTGCTAAACACAT
>JBIKKS010000367.1:0-2981 GCA_044360235.1 Flavipsychrobacter sp.
TGTAAACCTTACTTGGACTGGTAGTGTAGGCATAGCTGATGTAGCTAGCGCTCCAACTACTGAGCTTAAAGTAATAGGCGCAGCATCTTCTGACAAAGTATCTTTTGTATACAGCACAGAAGAAAGCAATAACTATGGTCTGAGCATCTATGACATCACTGGTCGTACAATACACACACAGACTGTAAAAGCAATAGCTGGTGAGAACCAACTGACTGTAAATGGTCTTAACCTTACATCTGGTATGTACTTCGCTAGAATGAGCAGCAACAACAGCACTGCTACTGTGAAGTTTGCGGTAAACTAAGATCTGATACTACTTTTATACTGAAAAGCCTGCCACGCAAGTGGTGGGCTTTTTTTGTGTGGGGGAATGGGGCAGTATGAGGATTCTAGTGAGCGCCTTGCAGATTTTATTGCTCTTTTCTTGAAGGAATTTTTCTGTTTATTTCCTTAAAATAACCCACCACTAAAAAGTCGCGTCCGGTTTCGTCGCTGATTTTGTAGTCAAACTGATGTAAATACCCCAATTGAATTGAGGAGATTTTTGAGATCTTGTAGTTGAAATTCATTTGAATTCTATTTCGCTCAAAATAGGGGGCTACATCTGTAAAAAACAACTCATTACTCACACTTACCAGAAATGGCTTGTAGCCCTTCTTCTCTTTCCCAAAGGGGTAATTGGCACCCAATCTGTATCTAAACCGATTACGGTATCCATTAATAGTCCAGCGCATTTCTGCTCTGTAACGTTGCTCTATTTTTACTTTATTAATTTCCTGAAAGAGGGTAACCTGCGGCCAAAGCCTGAATTCATCATTATTCTTTGGAGTTTTAAAATCTCCACCCTCTTTGTAGGTTTGGTAACTACCTGCAGCTAACGTTAGCATTATTGATTTGGAAAATTTGTAGTTAATACCACCTTTGTATTCGTGATAATGGAATTCATCATACAACTTCAATGAACGTAATTGGCCTTCCCCAAAAAAACTAAGTTCTTTGGAGTGATTGTACTTAATATTTAGCACATTCCATGACCCAATTTCTACAGGCTGAGATGATGACCTGACAGCAAATAACATGATTGCTCCCATCATTATGCACCCTGTTCTTATACCAACCATGCACTAAATTTTTTAGACCAACATTGTTTGCTGTTACATTACCATGTGTTTTGGAATGTAATGTGTTGTTATTGAATGAAAATGCAAAAATATTGATTGCAGCAGAAAGTAAATCGCCAAATTGACAAACAACGATGCTCAAATACGAGAAAAGATGTAACACTAAGTATAAAACCGGAAACGTATAAAAAAAGAGCCTGCACAAATCAAGATGTGCAGGCTCTGTAATATTAAATAGTACTTGCTCTTTTATCAGTTGCTGTGCTTCACTAGCTTTTCCAAACGTACAGCTGTGTTGGTGTCATCATACAGCGTCAGTAGGTAAACACCATCTGCTAGGGCGGCTATATCTACAGTTGTAGCATTAGCTTTACGTATCACTACCCTACCGTCCATACTTGTTATCACAGCAGTTACCGTTGCATCGCTTTGTATGTACACTGTGCTATGTGCAGGATTTGGGAAGATGTTGATGTTGTGAGTAGATGTGTTACCTACAACAGTAGTGCCTCCATTCAGCACATAGCTGCTTGACATAGATTGACAGCCGTTGGTATCAGTTACCCTCACCTTGTAGTTGCCAGAGCCTGTATGTGCTATAGTGTGCGTAGTGGCACCAGGAATAGATACAAGATTTTTGTACCACTGGTAAGATGTATAAAACGTCTGCACTCGCAGCAATGTACCAGATTGTGAAACAATAGGGTCTGGAAGTGGCACTTCATTTACACTAACATCGTTGGAAGCTACTGTGCAACCACCTACACCAGATACAGTGATGGCGCAACTGTAATCGCCGGTATTGGGTGCGCTATAAGTGCCATTGGTAGCACCAGGTATAGGTGTACCGTTAAATGACCACTGATAAGAGGCACCACTACCCAAAGTTGCAAAAGTGGTAGACAGCAAGGCACTACCACCCCAGCAGAAACGGGCGGGTGTGAGTGCAATAGCAATGGGATTGTCTATTAGTGTAATTACAGAATCGGCAGCTGTCATACTGGTGCAGCCAGTTGCGGGATTGGTGACTCTTACCCTATAGCCTCCTGTAGATGTAACAGCATAAGATGCTGCATTAGCACCTGATATTGCTACGCCATTCTTGTACCACTGATAAGTCAAACCTGGGAAAGCACTCAACAGCACACCACCACCTACACAAAACACAGATGGACCACCAAGCGTAATGGTAGGGTCAGGTAATGGATTAACTACCACGTTAGTAATAGCAGTAGTGGCTACACAACCATCGGTATTAGTAATGGTGGCATAGTAGGCACCTGTACCTGTTGCTGTAAACAAATTGCTGGTTGCACCTGCTATGGCACCACCCACATCAAACCACTGATAGGAATAACCCGCACCTGTACCCACAGTAAGTGTTACAGTGCTGCCAAAGCAGAAAGTAAGTGGACCAGAGATAGTAACTACATCGCTGGGTGAAGATATTAAGGTTACTGCTACCGGAGCCGATACATCAGAGCAACCAGTAGTATTAGTGATGCGCACGGTATAGTTGCCGCTAGCAGTGGTAGTAAGACTGGCACCGGTAGCGCCTGTTATAGGCACTCCATCCAGCGACCACTGATAAGTATAGCCTGTACCTGCAGTAGCATTGAGCACCACCGGTGTAGAGGCACAAGCAGTAGTAATGCCACCTGCTGGTGTTATGGTAGCAGTAACAGCATCAACCAGTATAGCCATGGGTGTAGAGAATGTAGGACAACCTAATACATTAAATACCCTTACCCTGATGCTACCTGTAGCAGTAGCAATATAAGTAGCAGTCACTGCACCCGATATTGGTGTGGCACCAGTATACCACTGATAAGTAAGCCCTGCACCGGTATTGGCACT
>JBIKKS010000368.1:0-2978 GCA_044360235.1 Flavipsychrobacter sp.
TTTCTTTTATTTTTAGTACAGCCTTGCCTCTGGCATCGGGCGATATGGATGACAATGTAGAGAAGTCGCCATTACCTATGTCTTCGCGGAGTGCTGCTGCTATAAATTCTTGCGTATTCAATGATTCACTTATTTAATGGACGGCAAAGTTAGGAAATGGTGTTGTTGCTTTATGACAATTTATTATTAATGAATGAAGGGGGTGATGTCAAATAATAATTTCGCTACTTTTGTTGGTATGTCTATACTTGACCAACATAGCAGCATCATTCAAAAACTATGTGCTAGCCACAAAGTTAAACGGCTGTATGCTTTTGGGTCTGTGTTAACTGATAGTTTCAATACAGAAAGTGACATTGATTTGATTGTTGACTTTGACCCGATGGACATAGATCAGTATGCCGACAATTATTTTGATTTGAAATTTTTATTACAAGACATTTTCAAAAGACCCATTGATCTTTTGGAGGAAAAGGCTTTGAAGAACCCATTTTTTATTCAGGCTATAAGTATACAGCGTAAGGTGGTTTATGAGCATTTCTAGCCCAGTTGTCGGCTGGTCCCACCGAGCACGGAGTTTATCCTAGTGCTGGTTGTCGGCGGCGGGGGGCTAGCGAAGGAGACAGAGAATGCCAAGTTTAGCAGTTACCACTGTTTTTATACTCTTATTTCGCATCTTTATACTTTATCAATAAGTTTTTAGGAATATTATTGAATGGTATGAATTCTAAAGTTTCGTCACCCATAATTATATCTGGTCTCAAGAAATGTACTGTTTTCATATGCAATTTGCCGTCTTTTAGGATTTTGCAGGTATGTATTTTTTTGAAATTATGATCGAAAGCACCTGTTACAAAAATAAAAGTAGAGTCGTTGAGGTAATGTAAGTCATTGAATATTTTAGTGCTGCTGTCAAAATTCCATTCTGTTAAGCTATCCTTGTTGAATATTTTCATTTTTGAATTACCGACCATACTCCTTCGCCAATCAATTATTGGCTTTATGTTTTTAGCAAAAGAGTCATTTCTTATAGAAGTACCAAATAAAGTACCAGATATACTGTCAAAAAACGACAAGCATTCAATTTTTGTCGATCCTTCACTGTTTACAGCCATACTATCGTAGTACGTTAGTTTTTTATCTTTGGGATATAGTCCTTCTTCTTTTAGCATGTTTATAATTTCAATGTTCATTTGAATTCCACCGGGCACAATATTTACTTTGTCGAGTCCGTTGTCAAAAAAGTAGAAACCATCAGTTCTTATTTTATGAACATTAATGTTGTTGAAGCTTAAAATAAATAACAAAAATAATTTAGTATTCATAATAGCATATTTGTTTTACTAAACACAAGCGCATGAAAAATTAATGCATGTTTGGTTAAATACTAAAGGTAAAAAAAATAGCAATATTCAACGAATGTGCAACTTGTGGACACACATCTGATGGAGCAAAATAGATTCCTGATATAATAAATCCCCTTTACTAGTTGTGATGTGGGGGAGTGCGTGCAGAAAAAGTGGGGTAAGTTCATATAGGACAATGAAAATGGGCATTGCAAACGTCGAACCATAGCGTAGCTCCCGAAAAAAATCGGGACAGGCTGTTACAAACGGGTACGAGTGGATTATTTTTGGTCTTCGGTTAGACTTACCCTATATAATTTGGGTCGAATTCTACGATCCATTCAATGCCATATTTGTCTCTGAACATGGCTGCGTATGTACCCCAGGGGCTGTCGCCAATTGGTCCTTCAATTTCTCCGTCTTCTGACAGTCCGTTAAATATTCTGTCTGCTTCATCACGGCTTTCTGCGCTCAGCAATATTTTGGACCTGTTTTCGTTCTCGTTTACCCGCCCCATAAATTCGGGAACGTCATTTGCCATTAATACATGGTGCTTGCCTATGGACAAAGCAATGGTCATGATCTTATTTGCTTCATTTTCTGGTACTGGGAAACCATCGCTGGCGAGGTCGCTGAAACGAACGATTTTTGTGAATTCGCCACCCAAAACTGATTTGTAAAACGTGAATGCTTCTTCCGCATTTCCGTTGAAGTTTATCCAAGGGTTGATTGTTCTCATAATTTCTGTTTTGGTTACGAATGTAAAATTTTCTTTTGTTGTTTTATGTGTAAGATTGAAGGTTTTTGTTGTGGAACTGATGTGGGTGGGTGATTTGGGGGGAGGACGGGTGGGGCTCGCGGATAGGGGAAATACTATTCAATTTTCAATATACTAAGTACAATGTCATTTTCTTCGTAGGTCTATCAGTTACTTTTTTGGTTTGTCCATATATATCATTACTTTTATAACAGTTCAACAAGAAGGGTTCATGTAATGTTTCATCTATAATGGATTTATAGAGCTTAGTAGCTCGGTAATGGTTTTCTTTCCACCATAAATGGGCATTTCGAATATTGCTTGTTTCATACACCCAGAAAACTTCTTTTATAGGGCAATGTAGTTTGATGGCTGTGGATATTTTATTGAGCGTAGCAGTATCTGGTAGTTTGAATTCGATAGTACTACTAACGTCTATTTTTATGTGATTTGATGTTGCAACTATGTTTTCCCATAGCTGTGTGTTTTTGCCCGAAAAGTAGCTTTTCATCAGTTCGTATGTACTTTGTTCAAAGATTCCGTCCAGCACTGCCTGCCGCACTATGGGCAGGTAAAACCAGTGCCGCTGGTGATCGTGTAGGGCTATAATGCTTGCCTGTAATGAACCGTTCTCGACAGTAGGCCATCCTTTGCTGTTTACGTACTGGTACAGGTATTCGAAGTGGGGGGAATCTACTTTGTTCAGAAAGTCGGGCGGTAGTTTCTCAGAAGTGTTGTTTTCTATACTGTCTAATCTATGCCTGATTGTCTGGTCTTCTTGCAGCATGTTGGCAAAAAGTTTGTATGTTTTTGTACGTGGCTTGCGGTAAACACTGTCGAATATTTTTTTGTATCGTTTTTTTGCCTGAGAGGTG
>JBIKKS010000369.1:0-2977 GCA_044360235.1 Flavipsychrobacter sp.
GCATGATTCCATGTGCCATGCATCATACCCGGTATACACCACAGCATACACAATGGCTCTATGGCACGGGCGGCAGTGTCTTTACCCATATCAGCTACATCCCACCCAAATTCGGTAAGAATGCCGTGGGTTTCTTCTTTAGAATGCACATTGTTGCCACAAGTAAACATGGTGGGTTTTTCGGCAAATACTGGATGTACCATATGCGCACTGCCCACACAGTTAAATGCCTTTACAAAATGTATCTCCGGAAAGCGTGTCTGGAGTAATTCCATCAATGATTCTTCGAAGTTAGTGAAGAATCGCAGCACTCCATTTTCAGGTGGCGCTGGTGCTATCGGGTTGGTGGTGTCTATTACGGTTTTCCATTGCAGGTTTTGTGGCCCCGCCATTTCTATAGCCTCTGCTGCTACATTTCCTTTTACAGCGAGTACTATTATTTCGCCAAACTTTGCAGCCTCCTGAAAAGTGCCAATATGGGCGTTTACACCACCAGCATTTTTCCAGTCTAGCAGTTTGTTGCTATCGCGTGTGCCCAGCATTACTTCGTAGTTGTGGCTCAGAAAACCATTGCCTAAAGTCCGTGCAACTATGCCAGATCCTATTATTCCTATTTTTTTCATGGTTATGATTTGAATCGGAAAATTAGGATAAAAAGCAAATCAAACGACCTGGGGGCTATTGTAATTTATTATAGTTCCATCGTAAGGTTTGTATGGCGAGAAAGGGGTTCGCAAAACACACATCAGAACGGATAACCGATAGAAATATTAAGTATCAGATTGTCCGTACGCCAGGTAGGATTGCTGAAGTCTATGTCTTTTACCACCCATCCGCTTTTGGTCAAGATGTAAGGCTTTTTTACAGGCATGGCTACATCTACCCTGAATGTGAGGAAGGAGGCAATATCCAGCCTTGTGCCTACGCCTACATCTACAGCTATGTCTTGTTCCAGTTTATTAAATGCAAACTCACCACCCGGGTAGGCATCAGTTTTGCTGGCTAGCCAGATGTTTCCTGCATCAGCAAAAAAAGCACCATTCATTTTTATTGCTCCTGCAAATAGTGGTGCTATAGGAAACCGGTATTCACTGTTCATTTCCAGTTTTATATCGCCAGTGCGGTCTATCTGGTTCAGTTGACGTTTTTCGGGGTTTAGGAAGCTACCTGGTCCCAGAGTGCGTATACGCCAGCCCCTAAGACTATATGGGCCGCCAGCAAAATACTGCTTTATGTAGGGTAGCGTAGGGGAGTTGCCCGAGGGTAAGCCCACGCCCCCATAAAACCGGAGTGCCAAATTAGAATGGTTGAGCGTGATGTAGTGCCGTAGGTCGAAATCGAATTTGGTATATTGGGCAAATTCAAGTTTGTAAATACTATTCAGGGCATCGCCTACTGTGTTTACCGCATTGAGTATTCCCCCGGCCTCCTCAAATGCTAACCTGATGTATGAATAACTGGCTCCTTTCTTTCTGGCGCTGTTATCGTATTTGAAAGAAATGTTTTCTCCATGTATGAACGTTTGCTTGTAGCTATTAGCAAGGTATTCGTTGGAGTCTAGTAAATTATCAAAAGAATCTGTAGTAAATGGGAGTCTGATATTGTTGATAAAGGCAGGTGTGAGCCCCCACGTTTTGGTGTCGCTCTGGTGCCAGCTGTAAGCGAAGTTAGCACTGCTATTTACTAGCCTGAAGTAGTTTACTCTATCTATTACGTTTTCTCCACCCCCTATTATAGTGTGTGGTAGGTTGGTGTTAGAGAATAATGATGAAGCAATAGGTGCCAAAAACTTAGGAAAATCAAGGCTTGCATTCACACCATAATAGCGGGTAAGTATCCTGAATCGGCGATATACATCTTCGGCAATATCGTCGTTGTAAAATGATTCCAGACCTCCATTGATAGCTATACTTAGCAGGTTTGCTCCTTTTAGGAAGTTTTTGTTTCTGTAGTTAAGGCTCACAGAGTTGCCTAACGCGTAGGTAGTACCGTTCGATACTTCATAGTTAGTAGAAAAATCGTGTTTTTTGGTGCGGTTTAGATATATGTTACATTCTAGGCTATCTCTAGTTTTTCGGTTTTCCCTAAACTGTACTCGTATGTACTGGAATATACCTAATTCGCCCAGTTTGGTAGTGGTTTTGTCTTCGTTTTTCTTAGAGTATAGTTCGCCTGGGTTTAGGAAAATGTGCTCGTGCAGTACATGGGCATTCACATAATACTTATTGTAGTAAAAGTCTATTCCATTTATTCGTTTTGTTACCATCCCAAAGGTAGATACTGTGCCATTGCCTTTATAGTCGGGGTAAACATTTACTCTACTTATTCGGTACTTGTTATATGATAATGTGTCCTCAGTTTTTCTGATTAGGATAACTACATCTAGCGTTTTCTTTTTATTGCTTTTGTTTTGTGCTACGAAGTTCACCACATTCTCAAAAGGACTACCTGCTACCTTAAACATAGACTTATCCATGGTGTCCAGCTTGAAGGATATATTCTCAAGGTTGAACCTGCGGTAACCTTGATTGGCTACTAGATTGGTTATTCTACTGCGCTCTTCTTCTAGCATACTGTAGGCAAACTCCTTACCTTTTTTTAGCACTGTAGCGTTTTCGTTACTGGTTACAATTTTCGAAATACTGCTGTCATCTATTTTGTATATTATCTTGTTGATAAGGTAGTTGTAGCCCGCATTTACTTTGTAAGTAGTCAATGCTTTTTTGCCTTTGAATATTACTGTGTCCGTAACAGTAGCATAAAAATACCCCTGATTGAATAGATAAGTCTTCATATTCTGCACCGTGCGGGGCATAGTAGTAGAGTCAAATATAGTGGGTCTTTCTACCGATTTGGGCAACAGTGAGTCAGGGCGAGTGCTAAATTTACGGTAACGACGGTTATATCGCCACAGTTTCATAGGTACTTTAAAGGGCATTATACCCAGATAGTTGCTGTTGGGTTTCTGAATGATAAT
>JBIKKS010000023.1:0-10926 GCA_044360235.1 Flavipsychrobacter sp.
GCCGCTGTAGCCCTTCGCGAGCCTAGTCTGGGTCCTTGTTTTGGTATGAAGGGTGGAGCAGCAGGCGGTGGTTATTCGCAGGTATTACCTATGGAAGATATCAACCTCCACTTCACAGGCGATTTTCATGCCATAACATGTGCCAACAACATGATAGCAGCATTGCTGGATAACTATCAGTACCAAAATCGCAATACAGGCAAGGCACTGGAGCGTATAGTATGGCGCCGAGTGGCTGATGTAAACGACCGCTCGCTGCGCAACATTGTGACTGGGCTAGGTGGAAGTGCCAATGGTATACCCACAGAGGCTGGCTTCGATATCACACCCGCATCAGAGATAATGGCACTGTTCTGTTTGGCTACTAGTGTCGATGACCTGCAAGCGCGTATAGAGCGTATAGTGCTGGGCTACACAACCGATAAGCAACCGTTTACCGTTAAAGATTTGGGGATAGCTGAGTCTATTACAGTATTGCTACGAGATGCAATATTGCCCAATCTGGTGCAGACTACCGAGAATACTACTGCCTTTGTACATGGTGGTCCGTTTGCCAATATAGCACATGGTTGCAACTCTGTACTGGCTACACGCATGGCACTTAGCTGCACAGATTATGTGGTTACTGAGTCGGGTTTTGGTAGTGATCTGGGCGCAGAGAAGTTTCTCGATATCAAGTGTCGCCTGTCGGGTTTGCGCCCCAAGGCTACCGTAATTGTAGCTACCACTGCAGCCCTGAAGCTACATGGTGGTGTGCATGCTACAGAGATCACCAAACCTAATATGGAAGCACTTGTAGCAGGTGCCCCTAATCTTCAGCGTCACATTCAGAACATGAAAGGTTTTGGGCAGAGTGTGGTGGTTTCTTTTAATCGCTTCAAGCACGATACTGATGAAGAAGTTAATTTCTTGGCAGAATATTGTGCTACTGAGGGTGTCGTGTTTGCTATCAACAATGGTTTTGTGAAGGGTGGCGAAGGTGCTGCCGATCTGGCACGTAAGGTAGTAGAGGTGATAGAAAGCAACCCTTCTCAAGACATCAACTTTACGTATGAGCTGGAAGACCCTATACGTACCAAAATAGAAAAGATAGCTACCAAAATATACCGTGCGGGCTCAGTGGTATTTGCTGGCAGTGCGGCTACTAAGCTCAAGCAGTTTGAAGAGCGTGGATGGGGCAACTTGCCAGTGTGCATAGCCAAAACTCAATACTCGTTCACAGACGATGAGAAGAAGATATGCGCACCATCAGGCTTTACCATTACCATCCGCGACCTCGTTATCAATGCAGGTGCTGGATTTATAATAGCTGTAGCTGGTGAAATAATGCGTATGCCGGGCTTGCCAAAAGACCCGCAGGCAATGCACATAAAGCTGGTAAATGGAGAAATAGAAGGACTGAGTTAAAACAACAGACTTCAAAGGCGCTTAAAATGCTACAGGGTTCCCAATATTGGAAACCCTGTAGCGTTTATTAGTAATGTCAGCAATCTGTACTAGTTTCTATTTTCTATAGGTATTCCTAAAGTATTTTTCTTCCTCCGCCGATGGATTGTAGGGTTGTTTGGAGCGTGCTAAGTGGTTGCGATTAGTGAAGAAAAGGTCTGTGATGTCTGTGCCATTAGTTTGCACTATTACTACATCTGGCTCACTGTATTTTGCTTTTTCTTTCCACATGGATAAGAAGTCGTCTGTACAGCCAGAAATCATACCAGAGTTCATTATCACCATTTCGGGGTGGCGTTTGGCAAGTAGGGTAGTAGTGATGAAATCATTATCCAGAAATGGAGAATATATCTGTGAGCCACCCATAAACAAAACGTGTTGTTTGGTTTTGGGAAATTTCACATCCTCATTCATTCTTAAGCCTTGTGCATTAGCCACTACTCGGTAGGGTAGGTTTTTACCACCGTCCAGTATTTCATCCGATCCTGGTGCCAGATCACCAAATGTTTCGGTACGTTCGCTTTCTTTGTAAGTAGTTTTGGTTCTGTAGTCAGCGTATTTTTTTATTATTGGGTCTAGTTGGTCAGCAAGAAATATTGCTCCTTTTTTAGACCAATGCCCATCTTTAGGAGCTTGTGTTATCACATCTGGGTTTTGTACTGCTATTGCTGGGCTAAGGTCATAGTATTCTATACCCAGCTCGGCACAGCAGCTTTTTATAAACGGATGTCCGTATCTGGTTCGGTTAGTAATACCCGGACCCACTTCTGGGGTAATGATAACTACAATGAATTTTGCACCAGTGCTTTCTACTTCCTGTTTGAATTCTGCCAACTGTGTTTCATAGCGTTTTTTCATTTCGCCATATATGGCACTGTTCTGGCCACCGTTTTCCAGCATTTTTTCATCTGGTATTTCGCGGTAGTCGTTATTGAGGTCTTCTATGGCTCTGAAAGCTTTTTTACTTTCAGCCAATGCCTTTTCAGTAGCAGTGGCGGCTTGTTTTTGTTCTTCGTTGTTTCCACAACTCATAGCTAGCAGTGTAACAAAGGGAACCGTGAAAAGGAGTGATTTTTTCATTCTGTGTTTGTTGAAGGGTAAGAAAAATATTATTAGGTTAAAATTTGAAATAATAGTATTCGCTCGTATTTTGCCGTTTGTGTAGCCAGTAAATCAAAAAAACTACAGTAACGTATCCCGCTAATCTCATAGCAGGGTATTTGGTGCTTATTTGCAGCACATAATCCTTCTCTCGCTGTATCCACTCAAAAGCCAACATGGGCAAGCAGATAGCCACGTTGGTTACTACTAGCTTTAGAGGTGTAGCTAGTATGCTGGATGAGAATATTTTAGTGATCAACCCCTTTACCACCGTCATATTAGGTGCCCTAAAGAAGATACGAGTAAGTGTAATTAGATTGAAGGTTAGCAACAATTGTAAAAACTCCTTGCCTGTTGGCAGTAGTCTGCCTTTGGCCACTACTTCTTTGTAACGGGTTAGCTTGTCGGTAAGAATATAGGGCAGGAAGTATACGCCGTTGAGCAATCCCCAGCATACAAAGGTCATATTAGCACCATGCCATAGCCCACTAAAGCTAAAGATGAATAGCATCACCAATACATATTGCAGCTTAGAGCCTCTATTGCCGCCCATAGGCAGATATAGATAATCAAGCATCCACTTACGTAGCGATGTGTGCCACCTGCGCCAAAATTCGCCCGGATTTCGGCTAAAAAAGGGCATTTTGAAGTTTTGGGTAAGCTCTATGCCCAGCAGCCTTGCTACCCCACGCGCTATGTCGGAATAGGCTGAGAAGTCGGCATACAGGTATAAATTGAACAACGTAACACCCAGAAACAAGGTGCTGCCATTCAGGTCTTCGTGCGCTGCGTAGCAGTAGTCTACTACCTTTTCTACATTGGCAGCTATTACCATTTTTTTGAAAAGTCCCCATAGTATCTCAGCTACAGATTGTTCTATTTGTGCCAAGCTGGGTACATTAGTCTTGCTGAATTGTGGCAAGACTGATACCGATGAGGCTATAGGGCCACAAAGTAAATGAGGGAAAAAGCTTACATAGGTAGCATAGGTGAGCGCATTGCGCTGAGCTGATAGTCGCTTGCGGTAAACATCAGTAATATAACCAATAGATGAGAATGTGTAGTAGCTGATACCAAGAGGTACCAAAATGCCCAATGCACTTGCCTGCCAATGGGCCAAACCCGTAATGTTGCCTAAAATAAGAGTGCTGTACTTGAGGTAAGTAAGCCCAAAACCTAATAGGCATATACCTGCTATAAGTATAGCTTTTCGTTTATTTTGTTGTGTTTGTTGGGCTATGAGTATTGCAGTGGTGTAGCCTACAGCTATCATTCCTGCCAAATACAAAGGAAAGGTATAGTGGAGATTGTTATAAAAGTAAAAACTACCAGCCAGCAATACCAGATTTTGGATATTGCGCCATGGCTTTACCAACCAATACAATGCTAATACGATAGCAAAAAATATTGCAAACTCCTTGGTGTTAAATAGCATAAACGGCGTGAAAGTAGTGCTATTTTAACAAATCTTTGTTAATGTATTCTTATTTGAGCTTAATTAGGGGGAATATATTGATGTTATAATGTTTTGAAGGAATTGAAAAAATTACTCATTTCATTGTTGGTCGAATAATTTTTCTTTGCTATCACTACTAGGTCATAAAGTCGGCCATTTGCTATGCAAATTTTTACAGAGACTAAGGTGTTGCCTTTGGGCGAGTCATAGAAGAACGCTCTACCGGGATATCCATTTAACTCAATTGCTTGAGACTCAATGACATCTACTTCCGAAAAGTCATTTTTTCTAAGGTCTATTGCTTTGTCTAAAGTAGCATTAAGTTGTATACTGTCGGCAATTGCTGATGCGGGGCATTTGATATAACTTACCTCAAAAAGTTTGAATTTATCAATAGCTACGCTAGATGGTTTCCAATTTACAAAGTGTCTTTCTTGCTTGCCAAATATGGTTACTTCTGTTTTTTTCGTTTTTTCTACAGGAGAGAACATCCCTACAGAGAAACCACCCTCTGGTACATTGTGAGTTGTCCATTTATCGTTTTTTTCGCCACACGAAACAATAATAAACGAGACGCAAAGTATGTAAAGTAGGGTACGCATAATAATCAAACAGGCTTTGGTAAGAAGAAAATAATAAGAGGATAAAATATAATAAAACCAGGTTAACTAGGTTATTAAAATCCAGTTAACTTGATTAGAATGACAAAGTATGAATGTTACTTTTGTTTTGGTGTTGTTTTGTTTTCCTTATAACGCTTGTCTGGTGTTCCGTCTTTTTTAGTTGGTCCAGCAGCAGCAGCTTCTTCTTTTTTATTTTCCTTATAACGCTTATCTGGTGTTCCGTCTTTTTTCATTTTTCCCGCAGGCGTAGCAGTAGCAGTTTGTTCGGGTGTTTTGTTTACCTTTTTCTGAGATGTTTTTGTTTTAGAATCCTGTGCCATCACCATGTTTCCCATCATGATGATAGAGAATACTAACAGAAATATTTTTTTCATAGATTATGTATTTGTTGGCTAAGGTACTAAACACAAAGGAGTTTAACTGCATTTTTTTGTGACTAACCTGTTAATTATAAATGTTCTTTATTTATAATGATTTTTTATTGCCCTTACATAACTAATTGTTTATCAAATAAACTCTTGTTTTTACACCTGTGATTTATGTAATGATGCTTAGTTGTATAGCGATAAAAAATTATGGCTCATTTATTGTTTATGGCTGCATATTCTGTTGTTTACTATTGCATTACATTTGCACTCGTTCTGCATGTAGATCGTAAATAGCAATTTTCATTTGGTTTTGCTGGTTCTAGCAATAGTACTCGGCATCCGCATTTGCTAATATTGCAAACTACATCAGGAAGGTTGGCAAAGATAAATTTGCTATTTATTGAAACCATAGAATAAGCGCATAGCATACCTATCAACAATTATTGCCTTAACAACAAAACATGAGCAACTTAGGCGTTACAGCCACTAACAAGCAAATTATAAAGTTAGCAGCACCTATATCGCTGGCTATACTTATTCCCCAATTGAACTATTTCACAAACACCATTTTTCTAGGTATGCTTGGCGAAAAGGAGCTTGGTGTGAATGGAATAACGGGTGTTTTTTTTCTTATTCTTTCTATGATAGGTTATGGTCTGTCCAGTGGTATACAGATACAAATGGCAAGGCGTGCAGGGGAAGGAGATGAAAGAGGACTTGCGCAGCTAATGGCAAACGGTGTAATGTTATCAGTCTTGTTTTCGCTCGGCTTAATGCTCGTCACTTTGTGGTTAGTGCCATTTCTGTTTGGTTTCAGCTTACAAGATGAAGGTAACTTTGAGCTAAGTGTCAAGTTTATATACACTCGTGTATGGGGTTTGCCATTTTTGATGCTTACACAATTGCTGTACTCTTTTTTCATTTCCATCAATCGGTCTAGGATGCTCATTTATGGGTCTGTGGCTGCCACACTTGTCAATATTCTACTAGACTACATGCTCATTTTTGGTAAAGGGGGCATGCCTGTTATGGGGTTTGATGGTGCGGCAGTAGCCTCAGTGCTGGCAGAGGTTGCAGGGTGTGTGGTAATGCTAAGTGTGTTCTTTGCTCAGCGATTGCACCACAAGTATCCCCTATTTCAATTCCGCCATTTTGATATTGATCTTTCCCAACGCTCACTTAAGGTTGCAGCCCCACTCATAGTGCAGTTTATGTTTAGTATAGGGGGATGGTTGGTTTTTTTCTTCTTTATTGAGCATCTGGGAGCGCAGTCACTGGCGGCATCGCAGGTGTTGCGCAATATTTTTGGGATAGTTAGTGTTGGTACTTGGGCTCTTGCCACCACCTGCAATACTATGGTGAGTAATGTGATAGGGCAGGGTAGGCAAGCAGATGTAATAAAAGTCATCACCAAAATAGCAAAGTTGAGCTTTGCCTATGCTGCTATAGTATGTGTACTGATGTTGTTTTTTGCACAGGAGTTTTTGTCTGTTTATACTAACGATCAGTCGCTTATTCTCTTTTCCATTCCCAGCTTGCGGGTTATCATTGTAGCTACTTTGGTTATGTCTTTGTCTACAGTTATATTCAATGGGGTAGTGGGCACAGGCAACACACTTATCAACCTCACTATGGAGGTGACTTGTGTGTCATTGTACCTTGTGTATTGCTACTACGTTATCAACGTCAATCACAGCGAACTATATCTATGTTGGGGCTCAGAATTTGTGTACTGGACCTCTTTACTTGTTGGGTCAGTGTTGTACCTGAAAACAGGAAAGTGGAAGGGTAAAAAGATATAGTTTTCTAGCTCATTTTATTCTTCCATTCTACAATCTGTTCTTTGATTTCGGCAGCATTAATTCCGTTGTGTGTTTCTTCATATACGCACTCACCATTTGCTATCAGCAGTACCTGTGGCGACTCGTGATGTACCTGATAATCATGAGCTATTTTATCTGAAATATTTCGGTGTTTCAGTAGGTCCAGATAGTAGAATTTTGCTTCTTTATCAAGCTCAGTTTTCTCTAGTCTGTTTAGTGCCATACTGCTTATGGAGCAGCGTGTGCTGTGCTTGAAAATAAACACTGGTGATGCTGTGCTTTCTGTATTGATCTCTGCAAGTTGTGCTTCAGTATTCAGTTGTATCCAGTTCATTATTGTTGGTTTATTTTGCAGGTTGTTGTTGTGTTATACAGGCTTGTGTGCTTCTATAGCATACACCAGCGGAATAAGGTTTTCCATACCTATTACCTGAAATTTTCCGGGTGCTACTTCTGTCATATTGCCAAAGCAATTTTGTTCGGAATAATTGTATTCTCGAAATTGTGAAATACTAAGACCTGCATCTATCAATGCCTGCAATACATCTGCCAAACTATGGTTCCAGGTCATCGACTTCATATTGATTTCAGCAGCTCTGTCAGCGTAGGTTCCTGCTTCTGTTTCCACTATCACTCCCGTGTCGAAATACGAATATTTTATCGCAGTAAAATCATCATCAAACATCAATGCTAATGGGTGTGTTTCTACAAATACAAATCTACCACCTGGCTTCAAACAAGTAGCTACTGCATTTGCCCATTTTTTGATGTCTGGTAGCCACACTATGGTGCCGTAAGACGAGAATACAATATCGTGCCGATGGTACAGTGAAGCGGGTAAATCATACACATCTGAACATGCAAAAGTAGCATTCAGTGATAGGGTTTCATTTAGCTTCCTTGCTTCAGCTATTGCGGCTACCGAAAAGTCTACTCCGGTTACCGTTGCCCCCATCCTAGCCATAGATAAAGTATCCTGACCAAAGTGGCATTGAAGGTGCAAAATCGTTTTGTTATTGATGTCGCCCAGTAGGTCTGTCTCTATTCTTTTAAGCGAGTTTTTGCCGTTCACAAAACTGTCATTATCATAAAATGCTGACGCTGTGTGGTACGGCGTTTTTTTGTCCCAAAGCTGGCTATTGACGTCTATGTAATTTTCTGTAATGTTCATCGTTGTTGATGATGATGTGATAGGAAATGGAGTAGTGTATCAATGTTGAAAAAGGAAAATTACAACAGTGAATTTTCCCACCTCTTTACTGTAGGTTACCTCCATGGTTACGTGTGGTGGCAGCTCTTCTAGAGGGGTGTCCTCTTTTACTTTTTTCATGTACACCACTTTTTTGTAGTCGCTTAGCCCAGCAGTGAAATTCTCTTGATAAGATATTTCGTAGCCTTGTGGAGTAAGGCACTCAGAAAGCTTCTTTTTATACTCGTCGTAGATAGGTTTTATCTCACTTCTGTTGGTGGTTTGCAGTACAGCACTCTCATAAAAAAAGCCCATCGAGTTTACTATTCTGTAGCCTATTGAACCAGGTATTTTCACAGTGCTAGCCCACATGGTAGCAGTAGCATTCATCTCCATCATTTTCCCTTGGATGTTCTTGAATTTGCTATCCGATTCTTTGAGTATCGTATTTACCACATCGCAAAAGCCACCAGATTGTGCATTGGCAGTAACATGTCCTAGTATTGCAAAATGCAGCAGTAGTAGTAATGATTTTAGATTCATAGTGCAATTTAAGGAGAATAGTGTTTTGAGTGTATGTTTGGGTTAAGTTTTGTGATTTAGTTAATTGTACCTTTTTTTGTTATTTGCCAATTTAATGAGTAGTAAGCAGCAATAGAATAATCTACTTTATCTTACTCATTAAGAAGGTGTATTTTCGACGTACAGAGATATAAAACTTTAGCCATGATGTTCGATGATGAGTATTTTATGCGCCAAGCATTGAGAGAGGCACAACTAGCTTATGAGGCAGACGAAGTGCCTGTGGGGGCTATAGTGGTTTGGGACAACAAGATCATATCCAGAGGTCACAATCAGGTAGAGCGGCTAAATGATAGCACTGCGCATGCCGAAATGATAGCATTGACAGCGGCGTTTAATGGCATTGGCAGTAAGTATCTGCCTGAGGCTACATTATACGTTACTGTTGAGCCCTGCCTCATGTGCTCAGGGGCTATATATTGGGCCAAGGTAAACAGAATAGTATATGGTACTGCCGATGCAAAAAACGGCTACAGACGTTTAACAGGTGATAATTCCCCTTTTCACCCCAAAGCAGAATTAGTGCATGGCATCCTTGCAGACGAATGTGCACAACTGATGAAAGATTTTTTTGCATCAAAACGCTAGAAAATCTTTTACTGTATCTATTACTAGTCATGCCACTGTAGCGTGAGGAGCATATGTTGTATGTCCTTCAGCAAAAAATCGGTTACAGGCTGCAGTGAATCGGCATTGGGTGTTACATCAAAGTACAGTGCTCCTCTTAAAAAGTGTTTTACAGAGTCAGTGGCCGCAAACTGATATCTCGATGCCGAATTGCCCCCCACAGTATACAACATACCAGATACGCCATATTCATTCACAAAACCTACAGGGTCTATATAGTCTGCTTTTTCGTGGTGGAAGTAAGAAAGCCCCCATGCATCATTCATCAGTTTATACAGTGGTTGTTTTTCTGATATCTCTTTGTAAGTAATATTGAATATGCCTTCCATGCCATGTACATGTATGTTTATCCAGTATTTGTTGTCTTGGTCACCTTTAAACATAGTATCACGCGATACTGTACTATTAGCAGGATATTCAAAACTAAAAGGGAAACCAGGATACGAAAATTGCAGGTATTGGTGTGTGGCCGGAGTGTCTAACCGGTAATACCCTGCCGGTTTGGGGTGATAAGCTTCTGGTCGGCAAGCCGCAAATGCGCATATTAAAAACAATACAATTAGTGTGCGTAACATAGGCAGTAAAGATAGAAATTATGCAGCTAATAGTCAGCAGCATACCATCAAAAGGGTATTAATACAAAAATTGAGTACGCCCAGCACATTTGTAGATCTACTGTTGTCTGTCTGTGAACTGACTACTCTCAGTAGCGCGTAATAAATATACGAAGCTTCTGCAGGATAAATTCCGTTAAATTCACTTAATTTCGCTGACCATTTTATCTAAAACGAACTATACAAAAAGAATTATTATGTCAGACCAAAACATCCCGAGTCCGGAACAACAATTAAACATCGAATTGTCAGAAGAAATGGCAGATGGAGAGTATGCGAATCTTGCAATCATTACACACTCATTTGCCGAGTTTGTAATTGATTTTGTAAATGTGATGCCCAATGTACCAAAAGCAAAAGTGAAATCTCGTATAGTGATGACACCACAACATGCTAAGAGACTAATGCGTGCATTGATAGACAATGTAAAGCGTTTTGAAGCACAGCATGGCAACATTAAAGATCAGGAAACACCAGCTATGCCATTTAACTTTGGTGTGCCTCCAGCGCAAGCTTAATATTTCTAAAAAGGTAGAAAAACAGTGTGTACCCAGTGCTGCCATGCATAAGTACACACTGTTTTGGTATTATAATAATAGTAGTTATTTTCACTATTTCAGTAAGGTATAGCAATGCTACAACACTGATGTGTAATGTAAACAGGTAAATATTTTCATAGCATGAACGATAAGATTCTAATACTCGACTTTGGGTCACAGTTTACACAACTTATAGCTCGCCGGGTGCGGGAGCTCAATGTATATTGCGAGATACAGCCGTGTACCAAACCTATCGTTTATGACGATACTATGAAAGGTATTATCCTATCGGGTAGTCCATTCTCGGTCAATGACCCCAATGCTCCTCGACCCGATATAGCTGCTATGGCAGCAAAGTTGCCACTTTTGGCAGTGTGTTATGGGGCACAACTCCTCGCCAAACAATCGGGTGGAGAAGTGGGTAAATCCACACACCGCGAGTATGGCAGAGCGCACCTACAAGATGTAGTCGCTGATCCTCTTTTTGCTACTATTGCCAGCGGCTCACAGGTGTGGATGAGCCATAGCGATACCATCAAAGATCTGCCCTATGATTTT
>JBIKKS010000370.1:0-2964 GCA_044360235.1 Flavipsychrobacter sp.
GAGCTATATGCTCAATTTTGGTTTTTTGCTTTTCTGTAAATGGTGCACTTTTAGGAAAGCTAATTACTATTATAATCTCCCCAATTTTCCTAGGATTGCTTACCATAACTTTTGTAACCTCACATTCGGCTCCATCTATATTCAACTCATGAATAGGTGCTGCAATTCCCAATGTAGTCATAATGCAAGATGCTAAAGCTACAGCAACCAGATCTGTAGGCGAAAATCGCTCTCCTTTTCCTTTATTGTCTGTTGGCGCATCTGTTTCTATTGTGCTGCCAGACTGAATGTGTAATGCATTGGTACGAAGGTCCCCTGTATAGGTAATAAATGCTGTTGCCATAGTTTTTTTGTTAAAAATAGCAAGTCTGTGAATAAACTATTGAAGTTTATTTTTTAGATTGATATAGACTTGGTAATTTAGTAAAAGATATTATGGTTGTCTTATCAAGAACATTTTTTCTGGTGATTATGTGCGCATGCATAGCAACTTACGCTCATGCACAAGATCCATTACTAACCATCTCTACCGACTCTACAAAAAAAACAAAACCTACCAACAATGGTTTACGGGTAAAACCTAAAGGTCCTAAACCAATAAAAAATGAAGTTAGTTTCGGAATACGGCTTCATACTAACGGATGGAGTGGATATGTAGACTACGGAAAAATAAAAGCAAAAAACGCTAAAATGTCAGATATGTTTCACAATGTAAACTTCTGGCAGGTGGAATTTTCCGAGAAAAAAAGCCCTAAACAAGAAAAAATTGTTGTTGACGAAAATGCTCAAGGTGGCTCAGGAAAGTATATTTATGGCAAAATAAATAACTTTTACTCGCTCAAAGCCGGATATGGCTTTCGTAAATTAATAGCAGGAAAACCAGACCCGGGGTCCGTTTCCATTCATTGGTCTAATGTTATTGGTGGGTCTTTAGGCATACTGAAACCGTATTATATCAACGTATACAGCGACCCAAATGCTATAAGATATACAGAAGATACTAAATCTGAATTCTTGAGTCAACGTTTGATTATTGGCAGTGCTGGTTTTGCCCAAGGCATAGGAGAAAGTAAGTTCATACCTGGTGGACATTTCAAATCAATGTTACATTTCGACTTCTCTGCCAATCGCAAAAGTGCAATGGCGATAGAAACTGGCGTAAACGTAGAATATTATTCAGAAAACATACCCTTAATGGCGGGTCAGGAAGCCAAACCTTATTTTGTTGACATTTTTCTGGCATTCCAATTTGGGAAACGCTGGTGATGGTCGTAATTTGCACTCCGATATGCAAGAACTGCCAGTAATTAATAAGCTAGATATAGAAACAGCCGATGCTCGCCCTAAAAAGCCCAATTGGCTACGTGTGAAACTTCCTATAGGCGAAAGCTACAGACATGTAAGGAAGCTGGTAGATACTCATAAATTACACACCATCTGCGAAAGCGGCAACTGTCCTAACATGGGTGAGTGCTGGGGCGAAGGCACAGCTACGTTCATGATACTGGGCAATATCTGCACTCGTTCATGCGGCTTTTGTGCGGTTGCTACTGGCAGGCCCGAACCTGTGGATTGGGACGAACCTCAGCGTGTGGCCGAAGCAATTTTCCTTATGAAGGTAAAACATGCAGTAATCACTTCTGTAGACCGCGATGAGCTTAAAGATGGTGGTTCCATCATTTGGTCCAATACAATTAAGGCAGTTCGTGCACTCAATCCGCAAACTACTTTAGAAACCCTCATACCTGATTTCAAAGGCGAATGGGATAATCTGCAACGCATCATTGATGTGGCACCCGAAGTAGTTTCTCACAACATAGAAACAGTAGAAAGACTCACCCGCAAAGTGCGTATACAAGCCAAGTACCACCGCAGCATGGAAGTAATAAGAAGGCTCAAAGATGGTGGCATGCGCACCAAAAGCGGCATAATGCTGGGATTGGGCGAAGAAAAAGAAGAAGTATTACAAACCCTACAAGACCTTGCAGACAACGGATGTGATGTAGTGACTATGGGACAATATCTGCAACCCACACAGAAACATTTACCTGTATTAAGGTTTGTACATCCCGACGAATTTGCTTTCTATCGCGAAGAAGGTTACAAAATGGGTCTCGACTATGTAGAAAGTGGTCCGCTGGTTAGGTCTTCTTACCACAGCGAACGCCATGTGTTTGCAGGCGAGGGTCGCAAGGCTTGGCTGGAAAGTAAAGCGTAATTTTTACTATCTGCTTACCTGCTAAAACTAAACCAATGTATTCTGCTCAATACTGGAAACAAAAGTTGCAACTCACTTCTCACGTAGAAGGTGGATCATATAAAGAAATCTATCGGTCCGCGCTTATTGTGCCACAAACTAGCCTTACAGCACAGCACAATGGCGACCGAAATGCCATGACTAGCATCTATTTCTTGCTGGAATATGGTGAGTTCTCTGCTTTTCATCGCATTGCATCCGACGAACTTTGGCACCACTATGACGGTGGCGACTTATGTATCTATGAAATAGATATTAACGGTACCATAACCCGGCACCTTCTAGGCAATAGCTCAGATGCTGCACCCTTTGTATCCATTAAGGCAGGTAGTTGGTTCGGATCAAGGGTAGAAACTCCTGATAGTTTTACACTATGTGGATGCACAGTAGCTCCGGGTTTCGATTTTGCCGACTTTGAGTTAGCTGATAGAGAACCACTTACAGCGTTATACCCCGCTCATCGTGCAATCGTCAGTGAGCTTACACGATAAAGTATTACCTCTCCAAAACAACATATTGATATTAAAGAAAACAAAACGGGTGATGTATTTTCAAATACATCACCCGTTACAATCCATATCTTTAAGCTAGCCTTTCTTGCTCACGTAGCCATCGCTCAGGTATATCTCCCCTACATGCTATCAAGTAATCATTGTACGAGCATGGCACAAAATTCCCGCCTGGAAGCCCCATCCACCAGCGTTTAG
>JBIKKS010000371.1:0-2961 GCA_044360235.1 Flavipsychrobacter sp.
TCACGAATATCTTTGCGCCTACTTTGCGGCACTTATCGACCTTCGCGGCTTGCCTTCATAATTCTGCTTTTGCATGCACACCTGCAAAAGTGAATACCATTGATAATCAACGAGTTACGCACCAAAACCCATGAATCAACCGGCAAATAACCGGCAAAACTAGAAATGATAATCCAATCCAATATGACCTCGTATAACCACAAAAAAACGTTACTCCTCTGCTATGTGCTCCGTAAGGCGGTCGTTCATTTCTTCCATATAGTCCATCTGCATCTGCTGAAATTCCATAATTTTTTGCATTTGAATAATCATAAGGTGATCTAGTTTTTCGTGTAGCATTCTTATTTCCAGCTCGGCTTTCAGATTTACTTTATAGTCATATTCACTTCTTTGGCGGTCCTTTGTTTCTTGTCGGTTTTGGCTCATCATAATGATGGGCGCCTGTAGTGCAGCTATACAAGACAGCACCAGATTGAGCAAAATATAAGGGTAGGGGTCAAAAGCCTTACTGAGTAGGAACACTGAATTGAGCACTATCCACACAGCTAGTACAGTGCCAAAAGAAATGATAAATGTCCAGCTACCCCCAAACTCAGCTACCTTATCAGCCATTTTTTCGCCGATGGTCAGTGGCGCATCTTTACTGTTATCGGTCGCCATTAGTTCCTGAGCGGTGATGGCAGCCATCATATCTTGTTCCACCTTTACCGCCATACCAGTTTCTTTATCTATAATGTTTTGGAGGTATTTCTTGCGGTACTGCTGCAGGGTATTTATGTTGATATACTTATCATCACCAAACCCCGGATAGTCGGAAGCTATCAGTTCTTTGAGGTTGCTGCGGATAGCAGCTCCTGGTATGAGTGCAGCTTTGGGGTAAGCTTTGCCAGTGATGTAGCATTTGTTCTGGTTCATATACAGTGTTAAGTTAGTGTATTAGGTGGTATAAACCTATGATATTGCTCAGATAGCGCTATTGAAGGCAGGCTTACCACAATCATGTTTCATTTGCTACCTGTTTGGTACTTTTATGGCTATGAAAAAGGTAATGGTAGGTATAGTGGTGGCTACTGCGGTTGTAGCTAGCTATGCCTTTTCGGCACACAAACCTGGCACTTCTATAGTAGCACCCACCACTCCCCAGCAGTTGGGCGAGCGGCTATTCTTTGAAAAAATGCTCTCTGCCGACCGTAGTATCAGTTGTGCATCGTGCCACATACCAGCATACGGTTTTGCAGATACTGTAGCCTTCAGCAAGGGAGTAGGAGGGCGCAGGGGCAAGCGCAATGCACAGTCGTGCGCCAATATGAGCGACAGACCTTATTTCTTTTATGATGGCAGAGCTGCTACCCTAGAAGACCAAGTAAGGTTCCCGATAGAGGATAGCAATGAGATGTCGCTGCCTATAGAGCAGGCAGTGGCGCGGCTAAGAAAGAGTAAAGAATATGTGGCATGGTTTGGTAGAATATATAAAAGCAAACCTACAGAGCACTACCTAAAGGCAGCCATAGCGGCATATGAGCGCACACTAGAAACCTCTAAAACCCCATTTGACCGGTATATGGATGGGAATGATAGTGCTATATCAGCATCGGCTATAAGGGGCAGAGAACTGTTTATGGGCAGTAAGGCTAAGTGTTTTGATTGTCACTTCTCACCCGATTTTACAGGAGATGAATTCAGGAATATAGGGCTATATGACGGGGCGAAACTAAAAGATGAAGGTAGGTATGGCATCACTGGCAATAAAGACGACCTAGGCAAGTTTAGAGTGCCTGGGCTGCGCAATGTGGCAGTAACAGCACCGTATATGCACAATGGTATGTTTGGTAAGCTGAGGCAAGTAATAGACTACTACGACAACCCAAGTGCCACCGTAGCCAACCCTATAAACATAGATACCCTGCTGGTCAACCCCCTAAACCTCACCGAACAGGAAAAACAAGACCTGGAAAACTTCTTGCTCACCCTCACCGATGATAGGTTTAAGAAAAGATGATGGTAGATATTTATACTGCTACAAAGAGCTGTAGCAACAGTAAGTACTAATCAAAGAAAATGGCTACCATAAGGTAGCCATTGGTGTACGAAAGTATTGTAAAAGAGATTATCGAATCAGTGTCACTGTGCCCGTGATGGTTTTGTTGGTGCCATCGGGCTTTCCTAGTATGATGATGTAGTTGAAAGTACCCATGTCAGCAGGTTTGCCATTTTGTGTACCATCCCATCCCAGATTGCTGCCATCATCGGCACGGAATATCTGCTCACCCCAACGGTTGAAGACACTCATCATTACCATTTTATGCTTGCCCAGATTCACCACTCTGAATACATCGTTTTTGCCATCGGCATTGGGTGTGAAACCTGATGGTACAAACACATCATCGTCGGTAGATACCTCTATAAGAACACTAGCAGTGTCTATGCAGCCATTACTATCTACCGCCATCACCGTGTATACTGTAGTAGCAAAAGGTGTGGCAATAGGATTGTTGATATTGGGGTTATTGAGCGATCCATCATTAGGTGTCCATGTGTACAGGCTACCATTACCCGCATCTAGCTGAATGCTGCTGCCTAGTGGTATAGTTTGGGTTTTAGTTATGTCGAGCAGGGTAAGAGAGGCATCGACCACTTTAATGTAAGTAGTATCTACACCACTACAACCAGTAACGGTATTGGTAACGGTAACGGAATATATGCCCTCGTGCACAGCATTGGCACTACGTATGAACGGGTTTTGCTGTATGGAATTGAAAGAGTTAGGACCAAACCATTGGTAATCGAAATCATCACCTACAGGGCTAGCCTCCAGATTGATGGGTTCTTTTACACATACTGTTTTGCCACCACTAGCTGTTGCAACAACTTCGGGTAAAATTGAAATCTGGAAAACATCTTGCGACTTGCATAAGAACCCTGGTACAGTCACAGTTACTGTATACGTTACAGGGCCTAATG
>JBIKKS010000372.1:0-2960 GCA_044360235.1 Flavipsychrobacter sp.
GTACCAGCTTTTGAAGATGCAGCATTCGGCATCAAAAAATTGGGCGATATAGCTGGTCCAATACAAACTGAGTACGGTTTTCATATCATCAAGTTGTTAGCTAAAGTTCCGCTGCAACCCTATGATAGTATGTTCACACAGCTGAAACGCAAGGTAGAGAATGACGCTAGAGCACAGACTGCCAGAGACATATTCTATGAAAAAGTAAAAGCTAAAAACGGGTTTAAAGAATACCCTGAAAACTTTAAACCTGTATTCAACAAGCTGGTGGCAATACCAGACACTGGTGCCGATGCCAAATCAATAAAAACAGAAGAGTTCAGAAACATGAACAAAATACTGTTCACTTTGGCAGGCAAAAACTATACACAGAGCGATTTCGTAGCATTTTTGTTTAACATTACTAGAGGCAAAATTAATGGTCCAAAAAATGCAGTTGTAAACGACGCATACAACATGTATCTCTCTAATGTTGTAACCGATTTCCAAGAGCATAAACTGGTAGACGAAAATCCAGAATTCAAAACACTAATGGCTGAATACAGAGATGGCATTATGCTTTTTGAACTGATGGAGCGCAATGTGTGGAAAAAAGCATCAGAAGATACAGTGGGTTTGAAAGCCTTCTTCGAAACTCGTAAATCTAAGTACATGTGGGAATCCGGTTTTGAAGGAGCTGTTTATAAGTTCAAAAACAAAGCCACACTTGATACGGGTATGCTCATGATAAATGCAGGCAAGTATACCGAAGAAGAAATAACTAAAGCTATCAACACTACAGAAAGACCAGACGGTGTATCTGTATTGCGTGGCAGATATGAATTTTCTAGGTACAAAGAAGTTACACTTGCAGAACTGAACACCAATAAAATAAAAGTATTACCTGTTGATAATGGTTCAATATCGGTAGTGGTTGCTAAAACCGTCTATCCTACTGCTACACCTAAAACACTCAGTGAAGCAAAAGGATATGTAGTAGCAGAATACCAAGACCATCTGGAAAAACAATGGAACGACAAGATGCGTCGCGATTACCCTGTAAAGCTCGATGAGAAAGTTTTCAAGAGTATGGTGAAGTAATTCAAAATATTTACAATTATGTGTACGGGGCTGTCTCACAAGGGCAGCCTCTTTTATTGGCATAATATTTTTCAACATTATCAACATGGCACTTGCTCGTTATCAAAATCAAATGCAAGCATCCACCAAAACAAAGAAAGCATACACCCGAGTAGGATGTATGCTTTCTCAATAACTATACAACTATTTTGTTAGATTCTTATGCAGTCACGCTACCATACATTTCAGCTTTTAATGCTTTAATGCGGTCATTTGTAAAATACTCATCAAATGTCATTTCACGATCTATCAGTCCACTTGGGGTAATCTCCAGTATTCTATCAGCTACAGTATTTGACAATTCATGGTCACGACTGGTAAACAGTATCGTTCCTTTAAAGTCTTTCATACCATTATTGAGCGCAGTAATACTTTCCAGGTCCAAGTGGTTGGTAGGTTCGTCTAGCATCAGCACATTGCCTTTCAGCATCATCATACGACTCAGCATACAACGCATTTTTTCACCACCGCTCAGCACACTCGATTTCTTCAAAGTCTCTTCGCCTGAGAACAACATCCTTCCCAAGAATCCACGGATAAACGTTTCATCTTTTTCTTCCGAATACTGGCGCAACCAATCAATCAGATTATCTTCATTATCCTTAAAATAACGAGTATTGTCCGATGGCAAGTAAGTAGGCGTTACCGTAACACCCCATTTAAACATTCCTCCAAAATCTTTTTCTTCTCCCGAAAGTATTTCGTAGAAAGCCTTGGTAGCCAATGAGTTAGAAGATAGTATCGCAACTTTCTGCCCACGCTTCAGATCAAAACTAATATCCTTAAATAGCATTTCACCATTCATAGATTTAGTCAATCCTTTCACTTCTAGTATCTGATCACCCGCCTCACGTACCTGATTATTAAACAATATTGCAGGATACTTACGGTTAGATGGACGCATCTCATCAAGCTTTATCTTATCCAGCGCCTTCTTACGGCTGGTAGCTTGTTTAGACTTAGATGCATTTGCCGAGAATCGCGCAATGAACTCCTTCAACTCTGCAATCTTATCTTCAGCTTTCTTGTTCTGGTCGCCACGTTGCTTCAACAACAACTGACTAGACTCATACCAGAATGAATAGTTACCCGTAAATATATTAATCTTACCAAAATCTATATCAGCCACGTGCGTACACACTGTATCCAAGAAGTGACGATCGTGCGATACCACCAATACTATCTTGTCATAATCTGCCAGAAAATCTTCCAACCAATTGATCGTTTCAAGATCCAGATCATTGGTAGGTTCATCTAGCAGCAATATGTCCGGATGTCCAAACAATGCTTGCGCCAATAGCACACGCACTTTCTGATTACCGTCCAGCTCTTTCAGCAACTTATGATGATGTTCTTCCTTTATACCTAGGTTACTAAGCATGGTTGCCGCATCGCTCTCAGCGTTCCAGCCATCCATTTCAGCAAACAATCCTTCCAACTCTCCTGCCTTTATACCATCTTCTTCAGTAAAATCTTCCTTGGCATATATGGCATCCTTTGCCTTCATCACATCAAACAACACTGTGTTGCCACGTATCACCGTTTCCAACACAGAAATCTCATCAAACTCATAGTGATTCTGCTTCAGTACGCTCATACGCATACCTTTAGTTACGTCTACTCTACCAGTAGTAGGGTCTATTTCGCCCGAAACAATCTTCATAAACGTAGACTTTCCGGCACCATTAGCTCCTATTATACCATAACAGTTGCCTTCTGTAAACTTGATGTTTACATCCTCAAACAAAATGCGCTTACCGTAGCGCAGCGATAAATTATTTACTGAAATCATGTGCTGTTGCTGTAGTTAGCTACAAAATAGTAAAGTAAAATGCACGCCA
>JBIKKS010000373.1:0-2958 GCA_044360235.1 Flavipsychrobacter sp.
AAGATCTATAGGATAATGCCCTACAGTCTGCACAGCATCGCTATGAAAAACAGCATCATACTTTCTGCATATTTCGCCTACAGCCTTTATATCTAGCAAGTTGCCAATCTCATTATTGGCATGCATTAAAGTGACAAGCGTACGCTCTTTACTACTTGCTATCAGTTCTTCAAGATGATTGAGATCAATATGGCCGTTATCTGTAAGCTTTACAAAACTTAAACGTGCTTGACCTGAATGAGCAAGATATTCTACAGTATGTAGCGTAGCATGATGCTCAATTGGCGAAGTGATAATGTGCCCACATCCTAAATCTCTTATAGCAGCATTGATAGCAGTATTGGTACTTTCTGTGCCACCTGAAGTAAAGAATATCTCACCTGGCGATACATTGAGTGTTTTTGCTACAGACTTTCTTGCATTTTCTATAGCCATTTTTGTTTCACGCCCATACGAGTATACCGAAGAAGGATTACCGAATTTTTCGGTGAGATAGGGCATCATTGCCTGCAAAACTTCTGGATCTAAAGAGGTCGTTGCAGCATTGTCGAAATAAATACGGCTCATTAATGTTAATAATTTGGAGTGCAAAAATAACCGAATAATTCAGTTTTGATGCTAAATGAATAGATTAGGCTCATAAAATCAGAAACCACGCATTTTCCACACACCATACATTGCCTCTTTTATGATATTTCCCGACATTTTTGAAACACCTTCTTTGCGGTCGCGAAATGTAATAGGTACTTCCCCTATTTTAAAACCCAGCTTCCAAGCTCTATATTTCATTTCTATCTGAAATGCATAACCTACAAAATGTACTTTATCAAGCGGAATTGTACTCAGCACTTTGCGGCTGTAACACACAAAACCAGCTGTAGGGTCATTGACAGGCATCCAAGTTATAATTTTGGTATACAGTGCTCCTCCCTTAGATATAAATATCCTATCCCAAGGCCAGTTAACAACTTTTCCACCCTTAGTATAGCGGGACCCTACTACCATGTCTGCACCTTTCTGGCAAGCATCGTGTAGGCGGTTTAGATCGTCAGGGTCATGAGAAAAATCAGCATCCATTTCGAAAATGTACTCGTAATCACGCTCAAGCGCCCACTTGAATCCAGCAATGTAAGCAGTACCCAATCCAAGTTTTCCCTTACGCTCCAATATGAATAAACAATCAGAAAATTCATTTTGCATTTTCTTGACAATAGCTGCTGTGCCATCTGGTGAGCCATCATCCACTATCAAGACATGGTACTGGCCAGACAACGACATCACCTTGCGAATGATATTCTCAATATTCTCTTTTTCGTTATAGGTCGGTATAATTACAAGCTTCTTCAATCAAGCGTACAGATTAGGCGGCAAAATAATGATTTAGTGACTAATTAGGTCTAAAATAAATGCTAAACTTTCAAACCGGATTTTTTTAATTTCATCCTATTAAGAATTTCAGATATTTTTTGCTTGGTATGCAGTGCAAAATCAGCCTGCATCATCCAATCATAATATTGTGGTTCTGCATTAAAAATATCCTCCACTCTCCTACCCTTGTGCTTCCCAAAATTGAAAACCGGATGTCCATCCTTCATTACTATTCTACGGGCATAATCTACATATTCATCTGTATGAGTGAACTGATGCAAAGCTGGCACCTCAGTACCTAATGTTCCATATCTGTTGAGCTGTGCTTCCAGCACTTCTATTGTAGCATCTATATCTGCCTCAGCACTATGTGCATTGGTCAGTTCTTTTTGACAATAAAAACTGTAAGCTGCGCTCAGCGTGCGGGCTTCCATCTTAAAGAATATCTGTTGCACATCTATCATGTGCCTTTCAGTGAAATCGACATTGATGCCAACCCGTAGAAACTCCTCTGCCAACAGTGGCAAATCGAATTTGCTGGAATTGTACCCACCCAAATCACAACCCTTCATCCAGTCGTATAGTTGGTGTGCTATCAATTTGAATGTAGGGCAGTTTTTCACATCCTCGTCAGATATGCCATGAATTGCAGTAACCTCAGTTGGAATTGGTATGCCAGGGTTAATTCGTTTCACAAACTTATCGCGCTTACCATCGGGTAGTATTTTTACAAATGCCAACTCTACTATCCGGTCTTTTACATTATCGGTACCGGTGGTTTCGAGATCAAAAAATACTATGGGTCTCTTCAGTTCAAGTGCTGGCATGATTAAAGAATATTCTTTTGCGAACTTACGTTATTCCAGTCAATTCCATCGTATGTACCGGAACTCATTAATAACAAAAAAACAGGTTGTTCAGTAGTGTTAATTTTTTGGGTCACTAATGTTTCCAGTTGCTGTCTGTTATCTGACACAATAAGATCTTCTCTACCAAAGTATTGTTTTACGGTTTCTGTGGATATTGCAGGTAGACCTTTCAACTGAAGGGCATGATGACTAAAAAAAACAATAGCATCGTCGGCACTGTTCATGCTGCCTGTATATTCATTCAGGAACTTTTCATTAAGACTGCTGTATGTATGCAACTCAAATACAGCTACTAAGTGATGTTCGGGATATGCCTCTCTTACAGCGTTAAGCGTAGCTTTAAGCTTGCTGGGAGCATGTGCAAAATCACGATAGACTAATAATCCTGGTTCTTCTTTTACTTTTTCAAGCCTTCGAGCCGCACCCGTAAAACTAGCTATTGCGTTGTAACATGCTTGCTCTGTAATACCTAGTTCCATACATACATCAATGGCAGCCTGCATATTGAGCAGATTGTGCCTACCAAATACTGATACATTTACCGGCCCATTGGCAGTGTCCATTACAGGGTATCCGTTTTGATAATGAAATGGAGGTGTTTGGTAAGGAGTAGCATTGATGTGAATATCAGGTGTAGTTATTACTCTGCATACTTCAGCATCCTCGCTATTGTAAAATACCCTTGTTCCTTTATCCATGCCTTGCAAATACAGCTCAAACT
>JBIKKS010000374.1:0-2957 GCA_044360235.1 Flavipsychrobacter sp.
TAGTGGTAGGTACGGTACACTATGTGGTTAACACTGCTACTAGCCGTCAGATATACAACGACATTAACCAGATACCTAAAAACAGGGTCGGCTTGCTGCTGGGTACTGCGAAGTATAATGATAAGTCGAAAAACATTATCAATGTATACTATCAGCACCGCATAGATGCGGCTGTGGCGCTGTATATGGCTGGGAAGGTAGACTTTATAATAGTGAGTGGCGATAACAGTACCCTCTATTACAACGAACCCCTGCTCATGAAGAATGACCTCATAGCAAGGGGGGTGCCGGCTAAGTGTATCTATATGGATAATGCAGGCTTCAGAACGTTAGACAGTATACTGCGATGCAGAGATGTGTTTGGGCAAACACGTTTTACTATCATCTCACAGCGGTTTCACAATCAGCGTGCTGTGTACATAGCCAATCACAAGAATGTGCAAACAGTAGCGTTTAACGCCGAAGATGGTGATTCGTTTTGGGATGTAGCCATAAGAGAAAAAATGGCACGAGTAAAGATGATGTTAGACCTTCTGATGAACAAACAAGCAAAGCTCTACGGCGACAACATCGAGATACAATAATGCAAGAATTTTAGCGATACATTTGTACCTCCTTATTTAATACTAAATCAGCATAGATATATGAACAGAAAGTTCATGAGTTTTGCCATAGCCACTGCTTTTCTGGCCTCTTGCAACTCTAACCCATCGGCAGATAAAAATGCCACTAAAGAAGATATTTTGGCTACTCATGCCGATACGACTGTCAACCCTGCCGATGATTTTTTCGCATTTGCACATGGCACTTGGATCAAGAATAACCCCATACCTGCCGAAGAGGTGTCTTTTGGTATAGGAGAGCTAGTGGAGCGAGAACTGCGGGTGAAACTGCTAGCCATAAATGAGGCGGCTGTAAAAAAAGCTGAAAAATCTGGTCCAGGTCAGTTGATTGGCGATTTTTGGTATAGTGCAATGGATACACTCTCTATAGAGAAAGCAGGAGTGGCGCCACTGAAAAGTGAACTAGATAAAATAGCAGCCATAAAAACCAAGGCCGATTTGTTGGCGCAGGTGATGCACATGCACCGTTACAGTGTCAATGTGCTGTTCTCTAGTTCGGTGGGGCAAGATGCTAAAAACAGTGATGTGCAGGCATACTACCTGTATCAGGGTGGTCTGGGACTGCCCAATAGGGATTATTATTTCAATACGAACGACCGCACTGCCAAGATACTGGCGCAATATCCGCAGTATATAGCTACTATGTTCAGGCTAATGGGCACAGATGCTGCCACTGCCGACAAAAAGGCGGCGGGTATAGTGGCGCTCGAGACCAGCCTTGCCAAGGCATCACGCAAGCTAGAGGCACTCCGCGACCCTTATGCCAACTACAATAAGGTGGCTATCGCTAAGCTGCCCACGCTTACTCCGGGTATAGACTGGGCTACCTATCTGGTGCAGTTAGGTGTGCATGATGTGGATAGTGTAATAGTGGGTCAGCCTGAGTTTCTGAAGGCGCTAGATAAAATTATCAGCACTACAGACATAGAAACCATAAAAGATTACATGACTTTTCATTTGGTGTCTGATTATTCAGATTACTTGAGCAAGCCATTTGTAGATGCTAATTTCGACTTCTACTCGCGCACCATACGTGGCGCACAGGAGCAGCGCAACAGACCCCGCCGTGCGCTAGAAGCCGAGGAAGGTGTGATAGGTGAAGTGCTGGGACAGTTGTTTGTAAAAGAGTTTTTTACCCCAAAGGCTAAAGAACGTTATGAGCAAATGGTAGAAAATGTGCGTATTGCCTACAAAGCCCGTATAGAAAAACTAGACTGGATGAGTGATAGCACCAAACAAAAAGCGATACACAAACTAATGGGTATGAGTAAGAAGGTGGGCTATCCTGATACTTGGAAAGATTTTTCGACAATGAAGATAGATCGTGGCCCCTTTGCGCTCAACATGATGCGTGCTAGTGAGTGGTGGAATAACTATGAGCTTAAAAAACTGGGGAAACCTGTAGACCGCACAGAATGGAACATGACCCCGCAAACGTACAATGCTTACTACAACGAAAGCAATAATGAAATAGTGCTGCCCGCAGCCATGATGACCGTGCCGGGCTTTAAGGACGAAGAGCTAGACGATGCACTGGTGTATGGATATATGGCTGCCTCTACTGTAGGGCACGAGATCACACATGGTTTTGATGACCAAGGACGCCAGTTTGACGAAAAAGGAAATCTGCGCAACTGGTGGTCTTCAGAAGATGAAAAACAGTTCAATAAACGTGCAGAGGTACTGGTGCAGCAGTTCAATAAATTTACCCCGGTAGATACCATACACATCAACGGTAAAGCTACCCTTGGCGAAAACCTTGCCGATCTGGGTGGTATACTCATAGGGCTAGATGCCTTTAAGCAAACTGAAGCCTACAAAAAGGGCGAAAAGATAGGTGGATACACACCCTTGCAGCGCTACTTCCTCGGTTATTCATTAGGTTGGCTGCTCGTGCAGCGCACAGAAGTTATCGCCGACCATTTGCTTACAGACGTACACTCACCTTCAAAGTACAGAGTTAACGGACCGTTCCCCAATGTGCCAGAGTTTTATGAAGCATTTAATGTAAAACCCGGTAACAAAATGTACCTAGCAGATAGCCTCAGGGTGCATCTGTGGTAATGGGAATTGGTCTAAACTGAGCTATTTTAGTGCGGTGATTATGTAGGGTGAGGGGGCTAAGTACTACAATCGGTAATTGAGTGTATCTATTACAGTTTATATAATCGTCGTTTTTTAATACTTCGTTATGTTGAAAACCGATTAATAATTACATTTGGCTATTACTGTATCATAATGACAAAGAAGATAAAGAACACTAACAAAAAACCGGTACAGGCACCACCGCAAAAACAGGCAGTAGTGGTAGAAAAAGCACCTGTCGTCAATGAC
>JBIKKS010000375.1:0-2954 GCA_044360235.1 Flavipsychrobacter sp.
CCTCTCCGCAGTAGAGGGCCTCGAAGACCTTATTCACAAGTATCAGCCCAATGCCGATGGCGTTAGCAAGTTCGTACTCATGGAGTTTGCACTGCATGGTCTTGCCGAGCATTCCCTGCTCAGCAAAAACAAACTCACCAGCGGTATCAGTTTCAAAGACTTATTCAACTCTCTGCTGAGTAATAGCTAACAGCACCTGCATTTTCAACAGGGGCTGACCAAAAATAATGGTCAGCCCCTATGTTTATCTTCTTATTTCTTATTCCCCCACAGCAAGCTGCCATCACCATAGCTCAAAAATCGGTAGTCATTAGCTAGCGCATAGTCATACACCCTCCGCCAGTCCTCACCTATCAGGGCAGCTACCAGCAGCAGCAGCGTAGACTGTGGCTGATGAAAGTTAGTCACCAAGCCTTCCACTATCTTCCACTTGTATCCCGGTGCTATTATTATTTGTGTGCGGGTGGTTAGTTTACTCATGTTGTGTTGCAGCATATATTGTTGCAGTGCCTTTAGTGCCTCAATAGTTGTGTGTTGTGGCGCATCACTGTAAGGTTCCCATTGTTGCACCGCTATTTCGTTCAGGTTTAGTGCTTCGTTATTCAGCAGTTTGTTGCCCATCCAGTACAGGCTTTCCAGTGTCCTGCACGATGTTGTCCCCACTGCTACTATGCCTTGTTCCACATTGTCCATCAGTAGTTGCAGGGTTTCAGCCGTCACCGCTATCCATTCAGCATGCATATTATGCCCGTTCATGGTTTCACTTTTCACAGGTATAAATGTACCCGCCCCCACATGCAGCGTCACAAAGTCAGTAGTTATTCCTTTGGCCTTCAAGCGTTCCAGCACAGCATCCGTAAAGTGTAGCCCCGCTGTAGGTGCAGCCACACTACCCTCATCTTTGGCATATACTGTTTGGTAGGTAGTCTCATCTTTTGCCTCGGCAGCACGATTCATATAAGGCGGCAGTGGCACCTTGCCGGCATAGTGCAGCACCTCGGCAAAGGTCAGTGTGTCATCACTCCAACTTAGCTGCAGCACACATGCCCCCTGCTTGCGCTCTGCTATTGTAGCCCGCAGCACAAACTCGGGGTCTTGGTGCGTCATTTCCAGCGTCATGCCATCTTTCCACTTGGCAGCACCACCCACCATACACTCCCACAGCACCTGTCCTTTTTGCAGCATAGCCGTTTGCACATCAGCATACTTATCATGCGGCTCCAGACAAAACACCTCTATACTGCTACCAGTCGGCTTTCTGAACAGCAACCTTGCATGCACCACCTTCGCTTGGTTAAACACCATTAGTTTCCCCTCTGGTATCTGTTGTGCTATGTTGTTGTAGGTATCCTCTGTTATCTCACCATTCTCGTATAGCAGCAGTTTCGATGCCGCCCTATCCTGTAGCGGATATCGTGCCACACGCTCCTCTGGCAGTTCGTAAGTATATTCTTCTATTCTCAGATTTCTGGGGTGCATCACTCAGTACAGTTTATTGCTCTTTTGGGCCCGAAAATAACACATTAGGTACATACAGCCGCCACGCACTATCATCACAAGCCCACACCTATGCCCATTTCGCCCATCTCAGCCACGTTTAGGTGCGCTTTAAGCGATGTATACACAAATAGCTCTTTCAGCGCACCATGTTCTCGTCTTATGCAGTAATACGTACCTGTTACCTTTTGGTACACATCTTCCTTGCGCATATAGCCATGCTTCAGGTACACACCCGCTTGCAGCATTATGCCCACCCTGCCCATCAAGTATTCATTGCCCACCACCACCGCACTCTTGTACGATTCTTTCGCCTCCCTACCCTCAGCCAGATTATTGTTGCGCAGGTGAGCATTTATGTTGGTATGATACGAGTAATCTACCCCCGCAAATACTTTGTTATGGCTCCTCCATCTCTTGCTCACATACCCCGTGCCTATATACACCGGATACAGAGGCCCACCAGCAGTGTTGCTCGACACCAGCGACATCCCATACCTCAACTGTATCAGGTATCGTGCAGGCAGCTCCGGCAAGCTCCGCACTATCTTCACCGGTCTAGATGTCACCGGGTAATAAGCCGCACCTACACTCAACCCCGCCACATTCACCCCCAGATTAGGCTTCCTTACAGATCCGTTCGATATGTGCGTCAAAAATCCACCCGCCTTCAGCGTCCAGTGGTCATTTACTCTATAGCCTATGCTGCTGCTCACCACTATCAGGTCATTCACTTTGCTCCCTATAGCCACATTTACAGTGTTCACCGGTGCGGTGCGGCTATACTCACGGTTCACATACCCCACCCCATTACCTATCCTCAGTGTCCATTCAGTTCTGATATTGGCTATCAGTGGCAGCGTCAGATTGGGGTATATTCCTATCAGGTTGCCATACACCGCATCATTGCCATAGTGCAGCCCTGTTATTGCTATCCCTATTCTGGGGTAGTGCCTGCGTTGCTCCCAGTCTTTCCTGCCATAGGTATGCCATATCAGGTTCACATCAGCCCCAGTAGTCAGTGCTGGTATGGGCAGCGTAAACTTAGCCTCATGCTTAAACACCCTACCCCCCAGCAGTTGTATCTCCACCCCCATACCCGGTCTACCTCCCCTCGTCTCTTGTCCATTGCACACAGCACTCACGCATAGCAGCACACACACAGCTGCCACAAGGCATACCCTGCACCACCCACTGTACATTATGTTACTGACTTCCCCCATACTACGCCCCCGCAAATTACTGCACATTCCCCAACACCACACCATTACACCTCCCAATAGCACATTTTTGTCACCAGCCATAGCACTACTAGCAGCGGGCTTTGTGTCACTCCCTTCTACTGGCGGGGCAGTGAGGAACTTCACTTTTAAAAAGCCAAACCAATCTCCTTTTACCCCAATATAAAAAGGGGCTGACTCAAAAATTGAGTCAGCCCCTTCAGATATCATTACGCT
>JBIKKS010000376.1:0-2921 GCA_044360235.1 Flavipsychrobacter sp.
CGTCTGCTACACTATTTTGGGATGATAAAGAATCTAAAGCAGCAAAGTTATTCATGGTTTTAGCATCAACTGCTGCTGCTATAGTTATATTGAGATATGGGTTGTGTGATAGTAGCGTATCTATAACCAATATTTTTTGCACTGGTTGGCAAAACGAGGTTACTGCGAATGATAGAAATAATACCAGCAAAACAAACTTCATGCTATAAATATAGCTAGCAATATTTACCCGTTGGTGCTACATTTATTACTTTAACTTAACGGATACTACTTCACTGCTACAGATATAATATTTTGGGTAAAGATCCCAGCAGGGCTGCCGGTTTCTACCATCTTCCAGAATTTCAGTTTCCATACCATCAGTTGCCATAGCACATACCTCACCCTAGATACCATACCATGTGGCACTGGACCTGTGGGGTAGCACTTCACTCCCTCAAAACCTGTATTCAGCATCACCTGTCTTATAGAGCTTTCGGTGTAGGCCATCTCGTGGGTGTAGTCGCCATAATAAATACTTGTATAAAACAGTCCTTGTCCGTTAGGCACCTGCATTATAAAAATGCCCCCTTTTTTCAGGTTTTTACTTACTGCGGCCAGTATCTCAAAAACTTCATTTTTCGTGAAGTGCTCTATCACATCTTTAGCCACCACCACATCTAGTGGCTGCTGGCTAGCTGCCAGGTATTCCAGCAGGTCGCCACAGTGCAAATTGTTAATACCCATGCTCCTGCCCTTGTTTATCTGCTCCTCCGATACGTCTATGCCCATCGCGTTCACATAACCTAGCTGCTGCAGGTGGTACACAAAGTTACCATCCCCACAACCTATATCCAGTATTCGGGCATTTTTATCGGCTGGCAGGTGGCGGCAGTAATAATGGTTCAGTACAGGACCATAAGCCTTTATACGGGCAATAGACATCTCACCATAAAGATTCTTGTTATGTTTCGAAATGTAATTTTCGTAGATAATTTTTTTATAGTTCTCCATTTATTGCCCTTGTTTGAGGTGGTTGAGTATAGTTGTAGCCCGTGCATCCAGCGAGTGGTCATCGCTGGCTCTTTTGTGCCCTGCCATCCTTATAGCATTGCGGGCATTAGCTGCCACAAGATAGTGTTTTACTTTCTGCACCAGTTCATCAGGTCCATCAAAAAAACCCGCTTCCTCATCTTCTTTGAAGTAAAGCACCGACTCTTCATTACGCTCATGCAGCATAAAGCCCGAAGCACCCGGTATATGAAAAGTACGAGAAGTGATGAGGTCGCCTGATGATGCCCCCGATACCTGCTCTGATAGTATACCCAAATTGATAGTAGAGCATTGTATGGCCAGTGCATAGAGGTCGCCCACTATAGGTTTGCCTTGTATACTTGTCTTCAGTACATCGGTAGATACCCTGCCCCATTGGTCGCCCCATATTTTCAGGTCTAGCTGCGGTATTTGTGTTTTTAGCTGGGTGAGCCACTGCTCTTTTTTAGCCGACCATGTACCTATAAACGAAGCATCGCACCCAAACAAGGCCCGCTCTTCATCACCTATCTTTAGTGGCCGATGTATATCTGGGTCGTAGCCATGAGGTATGAACACGGCATTATCAGTACCATATTTGTCCTTCATATCCTTGATACCAAATGTTTTGGTGGTGAATATGAGGTCATATAGAGGTATACATTGAGGTATGTTACCACCATGAGTGGTCATGCTCACATCTGGGTAAAACAGCACCAGCTTACAACCCTTACTGCGTGCATAGGTCAGCGTCTCTGCTCGCACAAAAGCACCTTTATACACCAGCAGTACATCTGGCTTAAAGGTTACTATAGTGTTAGTGATGGCATCGTTGAATTCTGTTTCCTGATAATTGCGTATCAGCCGTTCTGCAACCTTAGTAATTTTGCCCCTAGACCGCAAGCTTATATAATAAAATTCATCAATTATCTCTATCAGGCAACCTGCACGTGATAGTGCCCTGAACAAACCACCGGCATTACTACCTCGCCACAGAGGTCCTACTGAGAATACCCTCATACGATTTGGCTAATTTTTTGATGACTAGAAATATAATGTAAGTAGAAAGTAGGGTTACTATAATCTGTAAGTCGGCACCAATACCAAAAAGGGCAAATAGCAACAAATATCCGCCCCACAAAGCCCCCAGAATATTGTAGGCAGAATCATTAAATTTCGCAGCATTCCAGAATAAACCCACCAATCCCCCAAACAGTATTCCTCCCACCACTACACCAAACCAACCAAAGTCAAGATATAGCTCACCAGGTATGGTCATGTTGATAGAGTTATTGGCCCTACCACTTGTTGAAGAAATGGAAGCAGCACCAATTTCAAGCGCAAACCACGCACCTAACTGAATCTGAGGTTTGTCTGGCCACAAAAAACGTGGCACCAATGCCGCAACCAGTGGTGCCGATGCCTGACCTAGATAAAGTCCATTTTTCTCCACCAGATTCACAACATTTGTTATTTGTGCTATATTAGAACTTCGTTCCAACAAACCACCTCGCTCACTTTTATCCGGACTCAAATCCGCATAAGAATTGAAACTTGCCGCCTCATCATTTGTTGTGAAAGTATCAATAAAGTGTGCCCTGTTTCCTCCCAGGGTATTGAAAAACTGAGAAAAAATAACAATAATTACGATGGGAGGAACTAGTTTTTCAGAGAGTATGGATCTTATACTGCTTTTACCTATGAAATAGCCACCATAGTAAATGATAGTCGGAGTTAATAAGTCAATCCTCAGGAAAGAATTGTACAAGGCGTTGAAGGTCTGTAAAACAGCTAGAAATATAGCATAATTTCTATACTTAACAACACCATCTTTTCCCCACAATCGGGCATAAAACAATATTCCCATTACACTAAACAAACCTATCACCTTCTGAATCCCACCAGATATA
>JBIKKS010000378.1:0-2919 GCA_044360235.1 Flavipsychrobacter sp.
CAACTTTGCTACACCAACAAACCAGACCCCTGACTATGCCCAGCCGGGCGAGATGGGGCTGGAAGGCTGGAAGGTGCTGGAGCTGAAGATACTGGCAGATGTGGGGCTGGTGGGTTTTCCGAATGCGGGTAAATCGACGCTACTATCTGTGCTGAGTGCTGCCAAGCCCAAAATAGCGGACTATGCGTTTACGACACTGACCCCACAGCTAGGTATAGTGGCCTATAGGGACAATAAGTCGTTTTGTATGGCTGACCTACCGGGCATAATAGAGGGTGCGGCTGAGGGCAAGGGGCTAGGACATAGGTTTCTCCGCCATATAGAGCGCAACTCAGTGCTCCTTCTGCTTGTACCTGCCGATAGCGACGACCACCAGAAGGAGTATGAAATACTAATAAACGAGCTGAACGAGTATAACCCAGAGCTGCTGCACAAAAAAATAGTGATAGGCATAAGCAAAAGCGAAATGCTGGATGATGAACTGAAGCAAGAGATAGCAAAGGTGCTACCGGACAATATTCCACATGTGTTTGTGTCGTCGCTGGCGAGCCAAGGACTGGTGCAACTGAAGGATGAGTTGTGGAGAGCACTGACGGCCACTGACCATACACAGCAATATTAAATATCAACATACCTCAATAGTCGATATGCATCAGCTAACACCTGCACAACTGAAACACTGGCTAGATATAGGGCACGAATTTGTGCTGATAGATTTGCGCGAACCATGGGAGCATGATACCTACAACATAGGTGGAGTGCTGATACCGATGGGCGAACTGGCTACCAGAGCTAACGAAATACCCCGCGACACTGATGTGGTGCTATACTGCGAAAAGGGTATAAGAAGCGTAATAGCCATACAAAGGCTAGAGGCAATGGGCTACACTAACCTAACCAACCTGACTGGCGGTATGAGTGCCTGGAAAGCGGCAGACAAATAAAATAAGTACTTAACCAGAAGAAATATAACAACGCATGGGCATCTGAAACAGGATGCCTGTGGCATTTATACTGTAGTATAAACCAATAAGCTACTGTAAGATGTCAATCATTTTGTAGACAGAGAAATATGCCATAATTTAGTGAAAAAAATATCATTGAAAAAGAATATCCTTGGGGTAATCTGTGCCATGGGCGCGTTACTCACCTCTACCGTATCCTACAGCCAAACAATGAGTACTTATGCAGGAACTGGCACTGCGAGCTTTACCGGTGACGGTGGTGCTGCCACGTTGGCAACTATGAGGCAGCCTAATGGTGTAGCAACTGATGCAGCTGGGAATGTATATGTGTGTGACAATGCTAACTTTAGGATAAGAAAAATAACTACTGCTGGTGTCATATCTACTATCGCTGGCACAGGTGCTACGGGCTATTCAGCCGCACACGAAGGTGTAGTAGCTACTACTGCATTTATAAATGCAACAGGCGGTATAAAAGTAGATGGTGCTGGCAATATCTACTTTGCGGATCTGGGTAACAACATCATAAGGAAAATAAGCACTACCGGAATCATAACAACCATAGCAGGCACTCCACCACCAGCAGTAGCTGGATATTCGGGAGATGGGGGAGCTGCTACTGCTGCCAAACTTAATGCCCCATATGATGTGGCAGTAGATGCAGCGGGTAATGTGTATATAGCCGACCAAGGCAACCATTGTATACGTAAAATAACAGCTGCGGGTACAATATCTACAATATGTGGTAATGGACTGATAGGACTAGGTGCCGCAGGAGATGGTGGACCAGCAGTATCGGCCAAGCTGAACTACCCACACTCTCTAGATGTGGATGCTGCAGGCAACATATATATATCGGACTATGGTAATAACCGTATACGCAAAATAAATACTGCTGGTACTATAAGTACAATAGTAGGAGCAGTGGGGCTGCCCTATGGCTACACCGGTGATGGCGGACCAGCAACAGCTGCAAGGATATATTACCCAGAGGGCTTGGATGTAGATAATGCAGGTAATTTGTATTTCTGTGACTGGACAAACCATGCAATAAGAAAGGTAGGTACAACGGGCATTATCAATACTATAGCTGGTACTGGTACTAGCGGATCAAGTGGAGATGGTGGACTGGCCACACTGGCACGCCTAAACAGACCTACAGCAGTAGCTGTAAGAGCCAGCGATGGAGATGTGTTTATAGCAGACAATGAAAATAATAAGGTAAGGAGGATAAAAGTGGGTGATGCCCCTTTTTTCACCGCCGGGCTAAGCCGCACCGTAACAGTATGCCCGATTGAGTTTACCACCCTTGACTCGGCAGTGAGGGTTGACGACCTGAATGTAGGAGAAACACTGACGTGGAGCGGCGTGGACCTGCCATCGAACGGCACACTGGTGGCTAGCTACAGTACACTATCTACAGGTAGTACAGTGACCCCATTGGGTATAACTTATGCACCATTTACTGGTTTTGTAGGATTAGATACTTTTACGGTAAGGGTTACTGACGGTATTTATTCAGACACTATCACAATCTACATAACATCTTTAGGTACTCCTGATGAGGGCGCAATATCTGGTGCGGATAGTGTGTGTCCAGGCCTGTCTATTACACTAACCAACACTGCAACTGGTGGCACCTGGAGCAGCAGCAACACTGCATTAGCAACGGTATCAGGAAGTGGAGTGGTGACTGGTGTGACTGCGGGTACCGTGACAATAAGTTATTTTGCATCAAACTTTTGTGCTACTACGTACACAACACATACTGTACGTGTACTGGCAACTGTACCCTGCATAAGCTCAGTGGAGGATGCTGCAAATAGCACCGAAGACAAAGTAACTGTAACGCCTAACCCTAGCAAGGGTACCTTCTCTGTAAAGATAACATCTGCCATACCAGCAGAACATGAGGTGGCAATATATGATGTAACTGGTCGCAAGCTAGCAACGT
>JBIKKS010000377.1:0-2919 GCA_044360235.1 Flavipsychrobacter sp.
TGTGGTAGTAGGTGAAAAATGTGCGCATCACCTACTGTCATATTGCACTGCAAAAGCATAGTTAAAAGCACACTGTCTGCCAAAATATACATAGCACATTGTGTTAAGCACTCATAAACTGACAAAATATACCCAAAATGACCAGAAAAAAGCTGTGGCATAAAATGTGATACGACTTAGTAAAATCAAACGTTTTAATAACTTTTAAAAATCTACTGATTATGTCAAACAATGTAAACATCACCCCACTGCATGACAGGGTAATCGTGAAACCAGCGCCTGCTGAAGAAAAAACTGCCGGCGGAATCATCATACCAGACACAGCAAAAGAAAAACCACAACGTGGCACTGTTATAGCTGCTGGTCCGGGCAAAAAAGACGAGCCAATGACTGTAAAATCGGGTGACAGTATATTATATGGCAAATATGCTGGTACAGAAGTGAGTTTTGAAGGTGTAGACTACCTGATAATGCGCGAAAGTGACATACTGGCTGTTATCTAATAGTAGATAATCACAGCTTTCACTTTGTAATTGCAACGCTGCTTTTGCAGAACACACATTAAAAAAACAATAAAAAAATAACATAAAATGGCAAAACAACTTTTCTTCGACATTGATGCCCGCAACAGAATGAAACGCGGTGTAGACATCCTAGCTGATGCAGTTAAAGTAACTCTGGGACCTAAAGGTCGTAATGTAGTTATTGAGAAAAAATTCGGTGCTCCATCTATCACTAAAGACGGTGTAACTGTAGCTAAAGAAATAGAACTGGAAGACGCTATAGAAAACTTGGGAGCACAAATGGTGAAAGAAGTAGCTTCTAAAACAGCAGATATAGCTGGCGATGGTACTACTACTGCTACCGTTCTGGCTCAGTCTATAATAGGCGAAGGTCTGAAAAACGTAGCTGCAGGTGCCAACCCAATGGACCTGAAGCGTGGCATCGACAAAGCTGTGGCTGCTGTGGTAAAAAACCTACAGTCTCAGTCTGAAAAAGTAGGCAATGACAACAAAAAAATAGAGCAGGTAGCTTCTATATCTGCCAACAATGATAGCGCAATAGGTGGTCTTATAGCTCAGGCTATGGCTAAAGTAGGCAACGAAGGTGTAATAACTGTAGAAGAAGCAAAAGGCACTGAAACTACGGTAGAAGTAGTAGAAGGTATGCAGTTCGACCGTGGTTACCTGAGCCCTTACTTTGTAACCAATACTGAAAAAATGCAGGTTGAGTTGCAGAATCCTTTCATATTAATATATGAGAAGAAAGTAAGTACTCTTAAAGATGTATTGCCAATACTGGAAAGCGTAGTACAAAGCGGTCGTCCGCTATTGATTATAGCTGAGGATGTAGATGGCGAAGCACTAGCTACACTGGTGGTAAACAAACTGCGTGGCTCTCTGAAAATAGCTGCCGTAAAAGCTCCAGGCTTTGGCGATCGTCGTAAGGAAATGCTACAAGATATCGCTGTACTTACAGGTGGCACAGTAATAAGCGAAGATCAGGGTTACAAACTGGAAAATGCTACTATTGCATCTCTTGGTCAGGCAGAAAGCATCACTATAGACAAAGACAATACTATAGTAGTGGGTGGCAAAGGTGTGAAAGAAAACATTGAAGCTCGCGTAAACCAAATAAAATCGCAAATAGAATCTACTACTAGCGATTATGACCGCGAAAAACTACAAGAGCGTTTGGCTAAGCTGAGTGGTGGTGTAGCCGTATTGTACATAGGTGCTGCTACAGAAGTAGAAATGAAAGAGAAAAAAGACCGCGTAGACGATGCACTGCACGCTACACGTGCTGCCGTAGAAGAAGGCATCGTACCAGGTGGTGGTGTGGCTTACATACGTGCTATAGAGTCTCTGGACAATGTAGATACGCTGAATATAGACGAAAAAACAGGTGTTGCTATAGTGCGTCGTGCACTAGAAGAGCCACTGCGTCGTATAGTAGCTAACGCTGGTCTGGAAGGTTCTATCATAGTACAGAACGTACGTCAGGGTACTGGCGACTATGGCTTCAATGCTCGCACAGAAGTATACGAAAACATGCTGGCTGCTGGTGTAATAGACCCAACCAAAGTGAGCCGTGTAGCTCTGGAAAACGCAGCCTCTATTGCCAGCATGTTGCTGACTACAGAGTGTGTAATAGCTGACAAACCAGAACCAAAATCTTCTTCTGCTGCGCCAGGTGGTATGCCAGGTGGTATGGGTATGGACTATTAATCAATACCGTACATTACAATAGCTTAAAAATTGATACAGATAACAACAAAGCCCCGAAAAATCGGGGCTTTGTTGTTATCTGTAATGCAAAGAGGATAAATGAGTTACTGCGTGTACCATAAATTATACTACTACCTGCAATGCCTTTATGTGCTTATAGGTCTTGAGTATACCATCTTCTATACTGGTAAACTGTAGCTGTGGGCAGTCTGATACTATCTTTTTATTATCCAGATATATGGCAGGGTTATCACTTTGCCTTTTTTCGGTATATATTACCTCAAATTCTTCATCTATTATACGCTTCATTACCGCTACTATGTCATTTATAGACAAATGCTCGTGCGATGCTGCATTATATATCTCGCATTTGCCTTGTGGTGCATACAACGAGTGGGTCATTAGCTCAGCAAGATCTTCTGCATATATATAATTGCGTATAGCCTTGCCATCTCCAAATATGTTTATCTTCCGCTCTTCTATTATTTTTTCCAAAAAAGTATTGATGATACCCAAACCTTTTTTGGTCTGCTGCCCGGGTCCGTAACAATTGGCTATACGGTACACATCATAATCCAGATTGTATTTTACCTTAAAGTAATTGAGAAAATATTCCATGGTCAACTTCACAATACCATGAGGCGAAAATGGATTCTTAAACGATTCCTCAGTAGCCTTTTGGTCGGTAGTG
>JBIKKS010000379.1:0-2907 GCA_044360235.1 Flavipsychrobacter sp.
GTTTACGCTGGCGTACCTGATTATAACTATAGGAGAGCTGTGCCTGTCGCCAATAGGGCTGTCGCTGATGACCACCCTGGCACCTAAGCCGCTGCATGGTATGATGATGGGTATGTGGTTTTTGGCAAGTGCTTATGGGCAGTATGCGGCAGGTATACTGGGTGCAGGTATGACTACAGTAAACGAAAAAGCATCGCTGACAGAAAAACTACTATCGTATACGGAAGGCTACAAACAACTGGCCATATATGCACTGATAGCGGGTGTGCTGCTGATAGTGATATCGCCACTGGTGCGCAAGCTGATGCATGATGTAAAGTGATGTGGGGCTGAATTGCTACTTTTGACAGACGAACACCTGAATAAAAAACATGCCTGATCAGCGACTGGAATTACTGGACTACGAAACCGAATCGTGTGAGGAGGTAAGAGGTGAGGTGCTGGATATGTACCTGGCCAATGGATGGTTCAGGATGGGAGCTGTGATGCACATAACCCGCACTGTGCAAACAGGAGCAACAGTGCTGCCTGTGGAGTGGATGAGGTATGATGTGCCCAAGGTGGTGCTGAGTAGGAGCAATAGAAAACTGATAAAAAAGAACAGTGGATTTTCTGTTACTATTGGTCCTTATAGGGTGACTAAGCCGCTGCTAGAGCTCTACTTTAAGTACTATGTGAGTATACCGTTTGAGATATATCCGTTTCTGGATGATGCTGTGAATGAAAACGGGAGCAGGATTTTTGAGTCGTATGTGATACAGATATATGACGGTGACAAACTCATAGCTGCCGGCCACATAGACAAAGGGAAAGACTGTGTAGCAGCGATAAAGAATTTCTACGACCCCGAATATAAAAAATATAGCCCAGGCAAATACCTGATGTTGCTGACGTATCTGTATTGCCTGAAGAAAGGCATGAGGTGGTTTTATCCAGGATATATAATACCGGGTTATCCGAAGTTTGATTACAAACTGTTTATGGATAAAAATGCAACTGAGGTGCACTCGATAGAAGAAAATAGCTGGGCAAGGTACTATGACCTACATGACGAGTAGATGTGCTATCAAGAAAGGTTAGTGGTAGCAGCAAGTAGCGACTTTTTACTAGCATAAATTTCCCGATATACATTCATCAGTGTAGACACTTCTATTTCATTCAATTGCCCTTCTTTGAGGTATAACATCGCCTGAATTTTAAACTTTCCTTCTTGTTCGTGTGCTGCTATCATAGCCGTATCATGATCATCGGGCAGCAGCATTAGCTCAGTATTAGTGAGGTAGGGTGTAATGACGGGTACAAAGTCATTCCAATCATCTGCTAATACATTTACCTGATCATGTAAGACATCATTGGCACTAGCATCAAACTCTGCCAGATTGTGGGCTATGTCTTTTATTGCCTTGGCTGCGTATATACCCTGCCTGGCTGCATGTAAGTAACGTAGCATGTGCTCTGTGTCGGCCGTGAGAGTTTGGTTGTTTTGCAGCGATGAGAAGTAAGCAAGTATATCGCCTTCAGTTTGTTTGAGTTTGTGGTATTCTACTTCTATGTTTTGGGTGGTGTGGGCAAAAGACTTGATGTTTTGCAACAATCCTTTAGCGTGCAGGGTATTTGTGTTAAGGATACCTGTGCAGTAATTGAGTGCTTTGCTGAGTAGTGTAATCACTTCGTTTCGGAGGGCATCTGGTGCAAGGACGGGCAATTCAGGTAGGTTGTGACTGATGTAAGAATTATCGTCAGAGTCATTGGGCGAAAAACGACGCTCCAACCAGCCAGTGAAAATGTTTAGAAATGGGACAAAAAGTATGATAGACAGTGTGTTGATAGTGGTTTGGAAGAATACTAGTCCGATAAGCGGGTCTTTGATTCCTACCACTGATGTGATGAAATAGATTAACCAACGAAGGCAAACAAATGCCAAGACGGAAGTGAAAATATTGTAAAAGAAATTGCCGTATGCCACTCTTTTTTTGTCGGCACTGCCGGTGACACCCCATAGCAATATTTTGATAGTAGTACCTATTTCAGAGCCTATGACTACAGCAGCTGCAGCATCGAACTGGAGCGCACCAGCATACAACGCGGTGAGTGTAATGGCCACTGTGGCCGAGCTAGACTGTATGATGGTAGTGAGCACAAAACCAAACAACACAAACACTATAGTGCCATAACCAGCATATGCAGCAGGGTTTACCAGCTTAACCAGCTCCAGGGCAGACTCCTTCATGTAACTGATACCCATAAAGAGCATGCCGAGGGCAAAAAAGACTGCAAAGAGATTGTAGATATTCTTGCGACGAGCAAAGAAAAACATACCTATACCTGTGATAGCAATGACGGGGAATGTATAATCGAGCACCTCTACCTTGAAGCCTACCGTGGCTACGAGCCAGCTACTGATGGTGGTGCCGAGATTGGTACCGAGTATAACACCTAGCGCATTGCGAAAGGTGATAACACCTGCCTCTACAAAAACGAGTATGATAAGCGCGACTACAGAACTACTCTGCACCAAGGCAGTGACAGCAGCACCACCTAGAATAGACTTGAAAAGATTGCCGGTATTGCGTTTGAGAAATAGCTTTAGCGACCTGCCGGAGGCGTTTTTCAACACAGTTTCTAGTTGGCTCATTCCGAATAGGAAAAAAGCAATACCTGCCAAAAACTGCCAAAAAGCTGGGTGCTGCATAAGCCTATGCGATACATAATGTAGCGCAACTATAAAGATACGCTATAGCTAAGCCCAACAAATGATTAATATCAGCGAACTTGTTGCATGGCTACCAGTCGCTGGTAGATGCCGCCACCCGCCAATAGTTCGTTGTGCGTGCCCCTCTCAGCAATCCTGCCTTTTTCCATTACAATAATTTCATCAGCATGTTGCACGGTAGATAGGCGGTGGGC
>JBIKKS010000381.1:0-2900 GCA_044360235.1 Flavipsychrobacter sp.
CATTGATAGGCTTAACAATAGCATTAACTGTGACATTGGTGTTTCTGAAACAAGTATTGGCGGATACGTATCTGATGCTAGTAACGCCAGTAGCTACTCCTGTCACAATTCCTACAAGGTTTACTGACGCACCAGTAGGATTGCTGGAAACCCATGTGCCACCAAGAGGAGTGCCTGAAAGTGTAACGCTATTACCTGCACAAACCAAAGTAGGACCTGTAACATTAGGTATAGCACCTACCGTAACTACGGCTGAGGCTCTGCAACCAGAAGTGCTAGTATAATGAATAGTAGAAGTTCCAAGAGCTACACCAGTAGAGAAACCTGCGGCATCGATGGTGAGTCTGGCAGGGGTGCTACTAGACCATGTGCCACCTGCAGGGGTGCTGCTATATGCAATAGTACGACCTATACAGGACTGCAACGAGCCTGTGATAGGAGTTGGTATTGGGTTTATAGTAACTGTTATAGGTCTAAAACAACCTGTTGGTAAGGTGTAAGAAATTGTTGCAGTACCAGCAGAAACACCTGTATAAGTACCTGAAGCTGTTGCTATGGTAGCTACTGCAGTATTGCCGCTGCTCCAAGTGCCTCCTGGAGGATTGCAATTTAAAGTGGTTGAAGTAGCAGCGCAAATAGATGTTACACCTCCTATTACTTTAGGCAATGGATTAGTTGTCACTATCGCAGTTTGGTAACAATGAGCAGTTATAGAATAAGAGATTATTGATGTACCTGTGCCAATACCTAATATCACACCCGTAGAAGGGTCGATGCTGGCTCGTGTAGGAGCACTGCTGCTCCAAGTGCCACCAGATTCTGCAATGCTAAGTGTTATATTACTACCTTGACATACAGTAAGTGGACCTGTAATGGCAGAAGAAATACTTGGATTGATAGTAACCTCGGTAGTAGTATAGCAGCCAGTAGGTAAGGTATAAGTAATAGTAGCAGTGCCTAATGATTCGCCGTAGATAAGTCCACTTGTAGGCGGTGTGGAAGCTGTATAATCATCGCTACTGCTCCATGTACCACCCGGTGTAGCGGAGCTGAGTAACGATGTACTTGTTTTGCAAATAGATGTGTTTCCGGTGATGCTGCTAGGTAGCGGATTGACTGTGAAAACAACTGTTTGGATACAAGATGGTGAAGAAGTGTAAGTAATGGTAGTAGTACCAGCATTGATGGCTGTAACCATCCCGGTAGTGGCATTGATAGTGGCAGATGAAGGTGTGCTACTGGCCCAAGCGCCACCCGTATGCATTATACTGAGTGGGGAAGTAACTCCTTCGCATTTAATGGGACTGCCAGTAATGGCTGGTAGTCCGCCTGTATGCACAAGCTCTACAGCTGGAGTGGCTTGTGTGTAACTACTATTATTGGTAGACAGGAAGCAACGATAATGAGTAGTAGTAGCAACAGTAGCGGTATAAGTGCCAAGAGTTGCTCCAGCTATGTTCGTCCAAGTAAAAGCATCGGGTGATGACTGCCACTGAAAGAGCATTGCAGGTCCAAAAATGTTAAGTGACAGATTGGAGGTGTAAGGTGTACAACCAGAACCTGTAGTAACGGTAGCTCTTGTTACCAAACCTTGAACAGGGTTTATGAGTACACCCTCAACTCTCATGTCTGCCAGCAGATTGTCGTCAGATCTGATGTAGAGTAAGTTATTGGCGTAAAGTGTGCCTGTGCGCAAGTAGGCTCTATTGTACACTGATACTAGTGAATTGATGTTGCTTGTACTGCCAGCACCAGTGTTAAACGTAAGATCATTTAATCTGTAGGTACCGGTACCACTGAAATCTATACCGCCTCTTACTACAACTGTGCCGGTATGGTCTGTATAGTTGCCGTCGTTTACAAACTGACCAGCACTTAATACCAGTCTTGTAGGGCCGGTAACCACCATGTTGCTGCCTGAGCCAATGTTGAGGGTAGTTTGTGCCCACAACAGTACAGAGTAGAACATGCTGAGTATTGTGATTAATATTTTTTTCATAAAAAGATTTGTTTTTTGGTTTTGATGAAGATAATTATTGCTGTTTGTGTTTGAAACACCAATTAGAAATGGATTAGTAGTGTTTATTTACTACCCAATTTTCCTTTTTGCAATTCAGCTTCTATCATTTCCAGTCTGGTGAGTAATGTTTTGTTTTGCTCCGTTAGTTCAGCTTTCAGTACATTATTTTGGTTGGTAACGGTTTTGTTTTCGGCTTTCAGAGTTGCTACTTCTTTTTGAAGTTCTTCGGTACGTTTTACCAATGCCTGAATAGCTACAAAACTCACGCCTTCCATATCTGCCTGGCTGATGGTAGTATCGTTGCCCACTGTACCGTAGTTGTCTTTGCCGAATGCTGCGTAAAAATCCTGAGCCATAGGGCCATAGTGGCGGTGCTGTTTTGGGTTTTGACCTTTGTAGTTCCAAGAGGTGAGTTTGAAGCCAGATATTTTATTCAAGAAGTCTTCACCATTTACGGGTGCGAAGTTTTCTTTTTTACGCACATCGCTTATAGTGCTCCAGCTACTGCCACCGGGTGCCAGTTGTGTGCCTACTGTGGCAGATGCATCGCTATACAATTTATAACCACCAGCAAAACGCATCATCATTTGGTTGTCTGCATCGTTGATGGTAGGAGAGCCTACTGTCGAATGATCGCCTAAAGCAAATGCGCCTTCATGACTATTGGTAGATACTTTAGAGCCTATTGCAACTGAGTTGATACCAGAAGCAAGACCACCGCCTATGGCTGTGGAGTAGTTGCCGGAAGCATCGGATAGAAAACTGCCGTCAGTACCTAATGCAAATGTGTTGGTACCGGAAGCGATTCCACCACTCATGGCTATAGAGAAGTTTCCGGAAGCGTTAGACCAGATTGAACCATTACTACCTACAGCAAGTG
>JBIKKS010000024.1:0-10679 GCA_044360235.1 Flavipsychrobacter sp.
CTTTTGTAACTGATGAAACACTTTTTTTACATTGTTTTCATCTACAAATCGGTCTAACTTATCGTTTTTTATTCTTTCATTAAACGATTTGTTGTTGTGTAGCATTTGCACAAAACTATTGCTAGCTATCCTTGTGTCGGCATTACGGTCGTCAGTAGTTACCAGATATTTCGATGCTCGCTGACGGGCATCTATATCGGCATATTCTGCTATGCGTAATGTGTACAAAACCGAAACGGTAAATAAATCCAATACCTGACTTAGCTTTACATTGAGTATTGTGGCTGCTGTTTCTTTATTCCCCTGCGCTCCATGCTCAAACGAAGAGAGTGTATACAACGTCTGCATCACTTTCACACGGATATTCCTTCGGCTTATCATATTGTAAAAAGAACCTGTTTTGAGGTGCAAAGGTAGTTAAAACATCGTTTTGAAAAGTTAAAACAATGCACCTAATTGATTAAAGTAAGTATTGGAGAATGGGCGACAAGTAGTTTGCAACTTGCCCGAAGGAAAAAAACAAACCGTCCCGCAAATAAATACGGGACGGCATAGTAATATGTAAATTATATTATGCTAATGCATTAATTCTCTTCACTATACCTGATTTCAGGTTGCCAGCTTTGTTCTTATGTATTACATTACGCTTAGCTAGTTTGTCTATCATAGACACTACCTTACCCAGACTTTCTTGTGCTGCGCCTTTATCTGTTGTTGCTAGCAATGTACGTATCGCATTACGAGTAGTTTTACCGTAGTAACGGTTACGCTCACGGCGCTTCTCACTCTGACGAACGTCCTTTTTGGTTGCTTTATGGTTTGCCATTAATTTAGAATTTTTTAAGGACTGCAAAGGTAATGGAAATATTCAAAACGCAAAAATAAAATTTTAAACCTTTTATCAATCAACATTCGGTTTCGTCTTACTTTACTTTTATCAGGTAATCATTGCCCACTTTCAGGTCAAATCCTTTTGTCCAGCTCATCTTTTGCCATTCAGTAGTTGGCTTTATTACAGTCTTTCCGGTTTTAGTAAGTATCGTTATCGGCAATGTAAACCCCGCTACCACATCCTCAAACCTATAATTGAGCTCATTGTTTTTTACATAGTACTCAAGCTTCGGTATCTCTACCCTACGCAAATACTGATCAAAAAACGCATCCAGTTTCAGTCCTGTTTGGGCTGCTATGTATTGCTCCACTTGCTGCGTACTCACTATTCCATGATAGAATTCTTTACCCAGCCCACGTAGCATCTTTCTGAATTTTTCATCATCGCCCGTCATCGCCCTTATCATATGCATCACTGCCGCCCCCTTTTCGTATATATCGCTCGTCCCCTCTTCGTTTACACCATATGCAGCTACTACTGGTTGTTCATTTTTTATATTATGCCATAGCCCTCTGCTATATGCTGCTGCCTTTTCCTTACCCAGCAAGCACTCTGTAAACAATGCCTCTGAGTAAGAGGTCACGCCCTCATGCACCCAGTTATCAGCCATATCTCCCGCAGTTACATTATTCCCAAACCACTCATGACCACTCTCGTGCACTATTATATAGTCCCACTTCAGCCCATGCCCTGTCAACGACCTATCAAATCCCTTATACCCCATCTTATAGTCATTACCATATGCTATAGCACTCTGGTGCTCCATACCCAGATATGGTGCTTCTACCAGCTTGTACCCATCTTCATAAAACGGATAAGGCCCCATCCAGTACTCAAAACAATGTATCATTTGCTTCACCACCACAAACTGCTCTTTTGCCTTCTTTTCATTCTTTCGAAGCACATAATAATCTAGATCCAGTTTACCTTTCTCTCCCATCAGTGTATCATGCCAGTGTACATAGTCGCCCGCATAAAAAGTCACATCGTAGTTGTTTATGGGGTTCTGCACCTCCCATACTGTTGTCGTTTGTTCGTCACCCATACCTGTGCTCACCATTCTGCCATTACTCACACCTACCATTCCTTTTGGCACTTCCAGTGCTATCTGCATTCCCTTCTCTGGCTCATCCCATTGTGCGTCTTTGCAGGGCCACCATACACTTGCACCTAGCCCTTGGCACGATACTGCTATCCATGGGTTACCATCATCGTCTTTTTTCCAGCTTATACCACCATCCCATGGTGGGTTCACAGCTTTACGAGGACTACCATGATAGTATAACATCAGCGAATAAGTTGATCCTAGCTTTAGCTTACTGAACGGGTACAGCACCCACCACACATTACCATCCTGTACAGAGCGCACCTTCTCCATCCTCGATGAATGTATATCTGGTATCAGCACTGCACTATCCATCTGCAGTGGCTCTTGCATATCTATCTGCATACTGTCCCCCGGCACATCTGTTACAGTAAAAAACAACTGATTACTACCGCTTATCGCTTCTTTTTTAGTATCCAAGCTCACATGCAACTGATACCGCTGCACATCCCACCACCTTCTGCCACTACCATTACTTCCTCTCAATGTATCTGCATGGTTATATGCCGTAGCACTGAGTGCATGTATCAGCATACACAAACCCAAAATCCATCTTTTATTATGCTTCATAACACCACAATATACTTACTCATTTACAATTACCGCTGTTCTCCATGCGGTATTTACGAGGTGATATTTAGAACTTCCTCCCTTATGCAAAAAGGTGACAACTATACCATAGCTGCCACCTTTTGTATGTTCAATTATAATTTTAATCTTAGTCGATACCCACTACCTCTACATCAAATATCAATACAGAATTAGCAGCAATAGCATTACCCATTGCCGATGGTCCGTAGGCTAAGCCTGATGGTATAAAGAAAGAACCTTTTGCGCCTAACTGCAACAATTGCACACCTTCATCCCAACCCTTTATTACCTGACCCACACCCAGTGTGAAGGTGAATGGTGATACGTGGTTGAATTTAGGATCTACATTCGAGTCAAACAGTTTACCATCCAGTGTTTTACCGGTATAGTTCATGGTTACTTTTTTACCTTTTGCAGCAGTAGCACCTAACCCTTTTTGTGTAACGGTGTAGTATAGGCCTGAAGGAGTCTTTGTAGCTTTAATGTTGTTTTTCTTGAAGTAATCCTGCAACAACTTATCGTCTATATTAGCTTGCTCAGCGGGGTCGCGCTGTGTAGGCTGCTCAGGGCTAGCTTCTATATCCAATACTTCTACATCAAATATCAATATTGAGTTTGCAGGTATCTGAGGACTCCTGTCTTGGCTACCATAAGCCAATGTTGATGGTATATACAATGTTGCTTTAGCACCTTTGTTTATCAGCATCAATCCCTCGTCCCATCCTTTTATCACTTGTCCTTTACCTATTGGCAGTTTAAAGGGTTCCGGATGTTTAAACGAGCTATCAGTATTTGAGTCAAACACATTACCATTCATCAGCTTGCCGGTATAGTTTACACTTAGAGTCTGCCCGGTTTTAGGTGTTGGTCCATTACCTTCTTTACTCACAGTGTAATACAGACCAGATGCAGTTTTCTTAGGTTTGATACCATTTTTTGCAAAATACTCCTGCAGCAATTGTTCATCAACACCTTTTTGTTTTGATGCCATTTCCTGACTGTACTTAGTCTCTTCCTCTTCAGTACGCACAGTCACTACCTGCACTTCATACCTCATTTTCTGGTTCTTACCTTGTTTCATGCCAGGCATTGGCTGTGCGCCACCTTTCAGCATAGAGTCTACAGGCACCATAAACAGGGCACTATCACCAGCTGCCAGTAGCTTAAAGCCTTCCATCAGGTCGCCATTAGCTTTTGGGTCTTGTATGGTCACCGGCACAGGGCGGGTAGCATTATACATAGTACGCGAATCGAAAATCACACTATCATCCAGATATACGTGGATGAACATCTCAGCATGATCGCCATTTGCGGCTTTTCTCACACCATCACCTTTTTTCACAATTTTATATTCCAGTCCGCTAGGCAATTTCGTCATTCCTGCTACTGCCTTCATCTTAGTGGCACTTTTGCTCTTAGCGTCTTTCTGTGCTGTTGCTGTACCGGCTACACCCACTACAAGTGCCGCTGGCAACAATAAATTTCTAAGTATAATCTTCATTAATAAAGGTTGTTTTAGTAAAAGTAATTAAGGAACCAATGCAAAAATGTTAAAATGTCTCACTTTTAAAACCAAATATAGACACAAACCAAAAATAAGCAATCATTTATTACGGAACGATGAATAAATAATGTCCACCAAGTTGACTCAGTATTTTTCTTTTATGCGAGGCGCATAATCCTAGTCCCGGTACTGCGGGATAAAGACTTGTGCAACAAAACAGAAATGGAAAAGAACAAGCTTATTCGTTGAATTGTACGTTTTATCGTTCCTTAAGTTGCAAAGTCCTTAAACATTTACTGTTTAAGGACTTTGCTGTATATATTGTCTATTGTTTTACTTGTTGCTTTCAGACTTCACATCTTTAATTTCTACCTCAAATATCATTATCGCATTTGCTGGTATTTTAGGGCTTGGGCTCTGTGGACCATAAGCTATAGGCGATGGCAGATAAAGGGTTGCTTTTGCACCTTTTCTCAGTAGCGCTACACCCTCATCTACTCCTGGTATCATTTGTCCTGCACCTACCTGAAACACTAGTGGGTCTGTACCATGATGACCTATTGACGTATCAATGTTCGAGTCAAACGGCATACCATCCAGTGTTTTACCAGTATACATCATGCTAGCAGTCTGTCCTTTTGTGATCTGTGCACCGCTACCTGGCTTCTGTATAGTGTAGTACAATCCTGATGCAGTTTTTTCTGCCTTTATACCTTTCTGTGCAAAGTAATCTTGCAACGCTTTGTCGTCCATTGGCATCTGAGCGGCTTTCTGCTCTTCCATTTTCTTCATTTCCTCAGCCTGCTTAACCTCCATATCTTTGTTGTACTGCTCTTCACTCTTCACAGATACCAACGAAAGGTTGATGGTTATTTTATTACCAGATTTCAACCACTCAGGCACACGGCTCAGCTGGTCTGCGGGTATACCTTTCAGTATAGTATCGCAAGACACTACTACTACAGCACTATCACCTACCGAAAGGAAAGGTAACACAGCCTGCCAATCGCCAGTACGTGCACTATCCAGACGCATTACTCCCGGACGACCTTGCTTCCAAGTGTCGTTCAGTACCATTGTATCCACTTTTGCTACCAGATTAAACTCTACTACATCGCCTATAGCAGCGTTTTTACCTTTTTCGTCTTTAACAATTTTGTATTCTACACCTTTCACTTTTTTGAAGGCACCACTGTCGCCGCCACAAGCGGTAAAACCAATAGTTGCAGCGCTTAATAACGCAATCTGGAAAATCCTGGATTTCATGTTTCTGATTTTATTTTTGTTTGTTTTTTATTTTGGGTGATTATCTGATAATACTTTCTTGAAATATGCTATTGTTTCCTCAAAACTAGATTTCGATCTGCCTCCTGATGCATTAAAATGACCTCCTCCGTTAAAATAGAGTCGGGCAAAGTTACTTACATCAAACATACCTTTACTTCTAAACGACATCTTTACCTCATCGCCTCGCTCTGTAATAAGAGTCGCAAACTTAATACCTGCAATACTCAACGGATAGTTGACCAGCCCTTCAGTATCTCCATTCTGCACATTAAACAGATTCATTTCTTTTCTTGATAGTGTTATCAGGGCCGCATTATACTTCCTGAATACCTGCATCCGCTCTATAAGCACATATCCCAGAAAGCGCATTCTGCTCTCGCTCCATGCATCATATACTTCCTCATGTATACTGGTATGATTTATACCCGTCTCCATCAGGTTACCTATCATATAGTGCACACTGGCAGTAGTTGCCGGAAACTTAAATGAACCAGTATCTGTCATTACTCCTACATACAGGCAGGTAGCAATGTTCTTGTCTATTATATCATTGTCGCCACACAGCCCTATAAAGTCATACACCATCTCGCAGGTACTGCTTTTTTCGGGCATACTCATACCGTAGTCCCATACGTCCTTCGGAAACAAGTGGTGGTCTATCATCACCTTGGGCTGCTCAGCATCGGTCAGCATCTGCTCCAGATGTTTGGTTCTATCAAAATCATTAAAATCCAAACAGAATATTACATCAGCCGTTTTCAATGCATGAACAGCTACCTCTGGCTGTGCTTCGTAGTTGATTACGTTGTTGCAACCAGGCATCCATTTCAAAAAATCCGGTATTTCGCTAGGCGATATCGCTGTTGGGGTGTGCCCCTTCATCGAAAGATAATGACTCAACCCCAGCATACTACCTATAGCATCACCATCAGGTTTGTGATGCGTAGTTATGAAAACTTTACACGGCTTTTGCAGTAAAGGAAAAACTTCTTGTATTGGCAGCATGTGTGTATCCTCCAAATCACGGCAATGCGATTTGATACGGGGTGCAAAAATATGGTATCTGACCGTTATGACAAAAGCAAAATGTTAAAAATCGAAAAATATACCATACTTATCACATTTACCTGTTTCTGTAAATCATTTAGATGTACTCCTTATACCGGCAAATCACATGCATTTTTAACAATAATCATTGTAAGGTCCTAACATTTTTGCCTTAAATTTGCGATGTCAAAACACATATTATGTCAAATCGTACATTTACAATGATTAAGCCTGATGCAGTAAAAGCAGGCAACATAGGCAACATACTCCAGATGATCAATGAAGCTGGTTTCCGTATAGTAGCAATGAAATACTTACAGATCAGCAAACAACAGGCTGAAATATTCTACGAAGTTCATGCTGCTCGTCCGTTCTACGGCGAACTGACTGAGTTTATGAGCAGTGGCCCAATAGTTGCAGCTATTCTTGAAAAAGAAAATGCAGTAGCTGATTTCCGCAAACTAATAGGCGCTACCAATCCTGCTCAGGCAGAAGAAGGTACTATCCGCAAGAAATATGCCTCTTCTGTAGGCGAAAACGCAGTACATGGTTCTGACAGCGACGAAAACGCTGCAATAGAAGGCAATTTCTATTTCAGTGGTTTAGAGCGTTTCTAAGCTTTTCTATTTACCATACGTATATTATCTAGCCCACATCCTACATAAGATGTGGGCTATTTTTATGTCTTACACAAACGCACTTACCCAAAATAAAACCGGGTAATATCTTTCAGATATTACCCGGCTACTAATTTGTTCTGATCTATTTATTTACCCACCACAAAGTGGAATATTTTAGTTTCACTTTCTCCACTTACTTTTAGTAGGTAAGTACCCGGAGCTATGTTATCGCCCACAGCCACTTCATGTTTCAAGTTACCATTTTTCACAGTTGTGAATCCTGAATATACCTTCTGACCTACTACATTCATCACTTCCACACTTACCACTTCACCGTTGGTAGAAGCCATAGTACCGCTAAGTGTAAAGCTACCCATGTTAGGGTTAGGGAACAAAGAGAGTGCAGTTTCAAAATTATTCACACTACCTACAGCCAGATAGGTCCCACGTATTCTGATAAGGTTACTAGCTGCTACCGAACCTAAGTCGCAGGCAGGAGTACCGTTCACTCTGCAGAAAACAGAATCATCATCATACACCTCACGTGCGTAAACAGAATTAGTAGCACCTGGTATCAAATCTCCATCTACAAACCACTGATACGTAGGTGCACCGCCAGCAGTAGTTACCTCAGCATAGAATGTAACTACCTGTCCCAAATAAGTAATAATGGTATCAGATGTAATAGTAATGTTGACAACTGGTATTACGTTAGGATATACATTTATTGGTTCATTAACATAAGCAGGACTAGGCAATGCGCATACATCGTCACTGTTGGTCATAAAGCAGCTTATCACATCGCCATGTGTAGGAGTATAGGTATACACGGTATCATTAATTCCCACATTTACCCCAAACAACTGCCACTGATACCTTGGAGTTAAACCTCCATTTATATGACGAGCTTTAAATGTTACAGGTATACCCGCACACAATGTATCAAGACCCGGATTACGTGTTACTGTTACAGAAGCAGGAAGCGGGAAGCTAACTCTAAACGGCTTAGTAGTAGTACAGCCAGATACTGCAGTATAAGAAATTGTGGTAAGACCATGATTAACACCGGTTACAATACCTGTAGTTGCTACTACAGATGCTATCATTGCATTGTTGCTGCTCCACAAACCTCCAGTAGCTGCAGTTGTTAAAGTGTCTGAGCGACCTTGACATACACTATCCGCACCTGCAATAGGGGCAGGAATAGTATCTACTATTATAGGGGCATTTACGAAGCATGCATTGGGCATAGTGTACGTAGATACATAAGTACCACCCACTGCCAAGCCTGTTACAAATCCAGCAGAGTTGATAGTAGCACCACCACTTATAGTCCATACACCACCAGGGGTACCGTTAGTGAGTGTAGTAGTAGAACTACCATTACAAATTGTGATACCACCTGTAATAGGAGGAGGTGTTTGATTTACGGTTACTGTATAAACCGCAGGGTTACAAGCTACCGTTGAGTAGGAAATTGTTACAACACCTGCCGTTACACCCGTTACTACACCAGTAGCCGATACTGTGGCAACTGTGGTGTTACTGCTTGTCCATGTTCCACCTGTTGTACCATTACTGAAGTTGGCAGTATAACCAGTGCAAATAGTAGCAGAACCACCCGAAATAGCTGTAGGAGGTGTACTTACAGTCAGCACAATAGATGCATTGCAACCTGTACCCAAAGTATAAGTTATTGTAGAAGTACCTGAAGGAGCAACACCCAATGCTATACCAGTAGTAGCATTTATAGATACCACACCTGGCAGTGTACTTGACCAAGTACCACCAGTTACTGAGTTAGAAAGCAAAATAGATAATCCCTGACACAAAACCGGACCACCTACTATCGGACCAGGTATATCAAAAATGGTAACGTTATTTGTAATAAAACATCCAGTTACAGGATTCGTATAAGTAATATTGGTAGCACCGTTAGAGATACCTACGAAAATACCAGTTGTAGAACCTATAGTTGCTATAGATGGACTAGCACTTGTCCATATGCCACCAGGTGTTGCTGAGAATAAAGTATCGGAGAATGTCTCGCACGCATACAATCTACCTGTAATATTGGCAGGAGTAGCGTCTACTGTTACTATTTTAGTTACCGGAGAACAACCAGGAACAGAATAAGATATAGTTGCATTACCAGGAGAAACACCTGTAAGAACACCAGTGAACGTATCTATAACAGCACCAGGAGTACTGCTGAACCACAATCCACCCGGAGAAGGATTGCTAAGCGTAATTGTCGTACTTGGACACAACCTAGATGGACCAGTAATAGCACCAGGAGGCACAACCACATTTATTGTGCTAGTTCTGCTACAACCTGTTGGTAGTGTATAAGTGATATTAGCAGTTCCACCTGATATACCACTCACTACCCCTGTAGTAAGACCTATAGATGCTGTAGCAGGACTAGAGCTTATCCAAGTACCACCCGTAGTTGTAGAACTCAATAATGTAGAAGAACCAATACAAACTGCTCCAGACCCAGTTATCGCCGCAGGCAGAGGATCAACTGTTAGTGTTACAGTATATACCTGAGTACATGTTGTTGTTGAATTTCTAATCGTTATTGCACCAGTATAAATATTAGGAGCTGTAGTAGCTGGCACATTCACCAATATTGGGCTTGCTGGCAATGCAGCAAATGTACCTACTGTTGATGGACCAATTGGAGACCATGTAAGTGTATATTGATTAGGTGCTCCTGTTGTTCCTGTATATGCATAATTGAGTATTGATGCACCACTTGGATTAAAACATGTGTTGTTATTCAACGTCAATCCGCTCATAGACACAGTGTTAACCGTATACGTGTTCGGAGTAGTAGGAGGCGTTGTAATTGCATTTACATTCACCGCCGTAAGACCTGTTGATGGATTACCGAATATGGCACCACCAGTTGTTTGAGCTACTACATAATAAGAAATCACATCGCCCGCAACAACACCACCCATTGTAGCAACACTAATTGTAAATGTCCATACACCATTAGTAGCTGTACCAGAAACTAGTGTACCCGGATTACTAAACCAAGCACCAGCACCTTTTCTGAAGTATACTCTTGGCACCACTGCACCCGCAGTAGGAACTCCAGCAGCAGATTCTATGGTTACAGGTGTTAATATAATATCTCCAGCACTACAAGTATTGGCAAGAGAAGTGTAAGTAATTCTATTGGGCAACTCATGTGCACCTATAGTAGGAGTAGTTGCACTTCTTGGTGCATTATCTATATCTACTGTTATTGAAGGAGCAGCAATTGGTATACCTGCTACAAGCGGATTGTTAGCTGGCAACAACTGTAAGTGAAGGTCAGTAGTTGATACAAACAATGGCGTCATTGTTATAGAATTCAAATTACCACCAAAACCTGCCTGAATCTGAGCTATAGTAGTACGGTTACCACCCAGAAACCCTAAAATACCACCAGCCGAAGTGATATAGTTGTTATAATCTATTACAGGAAATGTAGTAGCTGCTATCGTACTGTAGATAGCATACCTGTTTCCTGCTGTCTGATTGTTAGACAAAATATTATTCCTCATATTCACTGCGCCTGCTAGTATTGTTCCTGCAGCAAAAGGCTCAAAACCTGCTGCAGCATTAGTAAATACGCCA
>JBIKKS010000025.1:0-10666 GCA_044360235.1 Flavipsychrobacter sp.
CGGTACTAGAAGCTGAGGAGGGAGGAAAATTTTCTATGTTTGAGGGTTGGGCTACTGGCAATGTTCTGAAAGCTACTGATACCGAACTAGAATATACCTGGCATATAGCCGAATGGAGTGCCGAAATACCTGCTACTACTGTGCACTACTCGCTGAAAAATAGTGATGGCGGTACTAGAGTAACAGTAAAACACACCGGCTTCCTGACAGAAGATGAAATGAAAAACCACCGAAATGGCTGGACAGATTATTTCTTCGACCCACTGGAAGATTATATAATGATATTTGAACAGAAAAAATGAGGCTACTATTATTCATCATATTGTCTTTGTGCAGCACCGCAGTATGGGCGCAGCAGCCCGACTATGGTAGTGTGAGCCATGCTGTGTCGGACTTTGACAAAGCACTGGAAACCAGAGATAGTGTGGCGCTGAAGTGGCTACTGAGCGAAAAACTACAGTATGGACATTCTAACGGATGGATAGAAACTAAGAGAGAACTGATAGAAGACCTGTATAACGGCAAACTGATATACAAGAAGATCGATGCATCGAAACCAGAAATAACGAGTAGCGGCAATACAGTAGCTACCCGCAGCATAGCTAGTATAGATGCTGTAATGGACGGTAAGCTACTGTCTTTCAGGCTGAAAGTGCTTCAGGTGTGGGTGTGGGAAGAAGGACATTGGGTATTGTTTGCAAGGCAGAGTGTATCGGTAGGGAAAGAAAAATAAATTATTAACTCAGTTGTGAAAAACTGATTTTTTTGAAATTTTTAAGATGGCAATAAAACTCTTATTAGAAAACGACCACATAGAGGGTATCAGATATTATGATACCTATCGCAAGAATGGTGGCTACCGTGCGGCGGAGAAGGCATTAAAAATGTCGCCAGCAGATATAGTGGAAGAAGTAAAGAAAAGCGGCCTTAGAGGTCGTGGTGGTGCGGGTTTTCCTACTGGTATGAAGTGGAGCTTTCTGGCTAAGCCGGAAGGTGTACCACGCCACTTGGTGTGTAATGCTGATGAGTCTGAACCAGGTACCTTTAAAGACAGGTATCTTATGGAGTTTCACCCACACTTATTTATAGAGGGTTTGCTTATCAGCAGTTTTGCGCTGGGTAGCAATACCACCTATGTGTATATACGTGGCGAGTATGCGTGGATACCAGACATACTGGAGCAGGCTATAGCCGAAGCAAAAAATAATGGGTGGCTGGGTAACAACATAATGGGCACAGGCTTTGACTGTGAAATATACGTACACAGAGGAGCGGGAGCCTATATATGCGGAGAGGAAACGGCACTGATAGAGTCGCTTGAGGGCAAACGTGGCAACCCACGTATGAAGCCCCCCATCCCTGCCATACAGGGTGTGTGGATGCGCCCTACAGTGGTGAACAATGTAGAAACACTGGCAGCTGTAGTACCTATCATAAACATGGGTGGCGATGAGTATGCTAAAATAGGTGCAGGCAGATCTACTGGCACGAAATTACTATCGGTATGTGGGAATGTAAATAAGCCCGGTGTATATGAGATAGACATGACTTGCTCAGTAGAAGAGTTTATATATAGCGATGAATATTGCGGTGGCATACCCAAGGGTAGAAAACTGAAGGCATGTATTCCAGGTGGTTCATCGGTGCCGATAGTACCAGCCAATCTGCTGTTCAAAACAGCTAAAGGCGAAACCCGCTATATGAACTACGAAAGCCTGTCGGACGGTGGGTTTGCTACTGGTACCATGATGGGATCGGGTGGGTTTATAGTACTGGATGATGCGCAGTGTATAGTACGCCACACCATGACATTGGCACGCTTCTACAACCACGAAAGCTGCGGACAGTGCAGCCCATGCCGCGAAGGTACCGGCTGGATGTACAAGATACTAAAAAACATAGAGTACGGAAAGGGCAAAATGAGCGATATAGACCTGCTATGGGATATACAACGCCGCATAGAGGGCAACACTATATGCCCGCTTGGCGATGCCGCTGCGTGGCCTGTAGCCGCTGCGATCCGTCACTTCCGCGACGAGTTTGAGTGGCATATAACCCACCCAGACGAAGCACAAACACGCAACTACGGATTGGCACATTATGCAGACCCTATACATGTACCGGTAGGATAAATTACAGGTGTAGGTATAAAATTGAACTATTTCACAAACATGCCAACAGTACTTAACTTGCGGCTACGGAATTAGAAATTATATGTCAGAACAGACTCCAAAATTCAAAGTAACCATCGACAACATCAGTATAGATGTACCGGCTGGCACTACTATACTCAATGCCGCACGAATGATAGGTGGTGATGTAACACCACCGGCTATGTGCTACTATAGCAAGCTGGAAGGTAGTGGTGGCAAATGCCGCACTTGTCTGGTAGAGGTAAGCAAGGGCTCTGAAAAAGACCCTCGCCCCATGCCGAAGCTAATGGCTAGCTGCCGCACCACTGTGATGGATGGTATGGAAGTAAAAAATATTACTTCTGAAAAAGTAGTAGATGCGCGCAAAGGTGTGGTAGAGTTCTTGTTGCTCAATCACCCGCTGGACTGCCCAGTATGTGACCAAGCTGGTGAGTGCGACCTGCAAAACCTGAGCTACGAACATGGTAACGAGGCTACACGTTACGACTTCAAACGCCGCACATTCGAAAAAGAGGATATCGGTCCGTTTATTTCTCTGCACATGAATCGTTGTATCATGTGTTTCCGTTGTGTGTTTACTGCTGAGCAGCTTACACAGCGCAGAGAGCATGGCATACTGGAGCGTGGCGATCATGCCCAGATAAGCACTATGCTCAACAAAGCACTGGACAATGAATTTATAGGCAATGTAATAGATGTATGCCCTGTAGGTGCATTGACTGACAAAACATTCCGTTTCAAAAACCGTGTATGGTTTACAAAGCCTGTAGATGCACACTGCAAATGCGATAAGTGTAGTGGCAAGGTGCGCCTATGGATGCGTGGTGAAGAGGTATTCAGAGTAACTGCCCGTAAAGACCAATGGGGAGAGGTAGAAAGCTGGATATGCAACGACTGCCGTTTTCATAAAAAATCTGTAAAAGACTGGGTGGTAGAGGGGCCGTCTGCTATATCTCGTAGCAGTGTAATATCGCAAGGTCACTATGCTGGAAATGTAGGTACTGCACCTACCCCTGTACTTATAGACAAAGTAATAGGCAAACAACCAAAACTGACACTAAACATACACTCTGTGAGCGATGTAAACCGACCAGAAGTGGAATTGTCTAAAATTGATGGACCTGCGCACTCAGATGATTTTAAGCAAAACAAACAATAATTGGTATTAACAACTGAACATATCAAACAGGTTATCACTGGTTTTTTCTCTGAAAAACCAGTGAAGAAAGTATGGCTGTTCGGCTCTTATGCTCGTGGCGATGCTGATGAAAATAGTGATGTAGATGTATTGGTGGCTATTGACTATGTACCGGGTATCGCTGCTGACTATATAACCTGGCACAGCGACTTAAAAAAAATGTTGAATAAAAATGTAGATATTGTAAGCGCTGGATGGGAAAGTGAGTATATAAAACCATACATAGATAAAGACAAGTTTGTTATTTATGAAAGGTAAAATAGGGGATGCTGCAAGAATAAACCATATAAAAGAAAGCATTGACGAAATTGAAGTTGCGTTGACTGGGCTTACGTATGATACTTTTAGTGAAAACCATGTACTTAGAATAGCTATAGTAAAATGGCTAGAAATTATAGGAGAAGCAGCGAATCATATAACAAACGAAACAAAGAACCAATACCCTGAAATTGAATGGCAAAAAATGATAGGACTAAGAAATCTGGTAGTGCATGAATACTTCAGGATAGATTATAATATCATTTGGGATGCCTCTGTGTATTTCCTAGTTGAATTAAAAAAAGGATTAGAAACAATAAAACCTATTTAAACCATCATTTTTTAACTAACTAAACTACTTTTGCGTCATTATGCTGTTACTACAGATCGACACAGCCCTTATAATAGAAAAGGTACTGCTTATATCAGTTATCCTAATGGGGTCGCTGGGGATAGCCATGTATGCTACATGGGGAGAAAGAAAGGTTGCTGCTATTATGCAAGACCGTATAGGGCCTAACCGTGCTGGACCTATGGGATTGTTCCAGCCGTTGGCCGATGGTCTGAAACTCTTCTTCAAAGAAGAAATCATACCAGACAAGTCTACAAGGTTCATATTCATACTTGGTCCATGTTTGGCTATGCTTACAGCATTGCTCACCAGCGCTGTAGTGCCTTGGGCGCCAGACTATGTTACGTCAACTGGTCATACAGTGGCTTTTCAGGTAGCTGATATCAATGTAGGTATCTTGTTTGTGTTTGGTGTGGTTAGCTTGGGTGTATATGGTATAATGCTTGGTGGCTGGGCATCCAACAATAAGTTTTCATTGCTGAGTAGTATTCGTGCCGCTTCTCAGGCTATCTCTTACGAACTTGCGATGGGTTTGAGTATGATTGCACTGATCATGATGACGGGTTCGCTTAGTTTGCGAGATATAGTGGCGCAGCAACATGGCTTTTGGGATGCAGGATACTTCACTTGGAATGTATTCAAACAACCATTGGGTTTTATCATATTCCTTACTTGTTCGTTTGCCGAGCTAAATCGTGCGCCATTTGACCTTCCGGAGTGCGAAAGTGAACTGAACATGGGTTATCATCAGGAATACTCTTCTATGAAACTTGGTTTTTATCTGTTTGCTGAGTATATCAATCTGTTTATTAGCTCTGCTATCATTATTACTTTATTCTTTGGTGGGTACAATTTCCCATTTATGGATAAAATAGCAGAAGCAGCTAATCCGCTTGTTTTCAGTATTATTTGTATGCTGGTGTTTATCACTAAGGTAGTAGGCATGATATTGTTCTTTATGTTTGTAAGATGGACACTACCTCGTTTCAGGTATGACCAGCTTATGAAACTGGGATGGAGAACGTTGATACCGCTTGCTTTAGGTAATATGCTGGTAACTGGGGTATTGATATTGTGGGTATTCAACAAATAAATAGGATAATTTAGCAATATTTATAACACTAATGTAAGGTGTATTGCTGGATAAAGCCATATTACTAGACATTAGCCAGTGAAAAGAGTATATTTGTCAGGTTTGTGACCAGAAATTGATGTTGCCAGTAGCGGGTGGATAAAACCGCTCATGTAGAGGACCCAAAATATTATTGACGTTTTTTGAAGAGAAAACAATGCAAAACTTAACAAATAGAGCCATACAGATAGACCGCAGCCCGATGACATTTACGGAGCGTGCATACTTGCCTGCTATTGCTAAAGGATTGGGCATTACACTCAGTCATATATTTAAGAAAAAAGCTACAGTTAGTTATCCAGAGGTGAAGAGACCATTCAGCCCTGTTTTCAGAGGTTTGCATGTGCTCAACAGAGACGAACAGGGAGCAGAAAAATGCACCGCATGCGGACTGTGTGCACTTGCCTGCCCTGCAGAGGCCATAACTATGGAAGCTGCCGAAAGAAAAGCAGGTGAGGAAAATCTGTATCGCGAAGAAAAATACGCAGCCAAATATGAAATAAATATGTTGCGCTGTATATTTTGCGGGTATTGCGAAGAAGCCTGCCCTAAAGATGCAGTCTATTTGTCTGAGACTGTAATGCCGTCTAACTACAACAGAGCATCATTTATTTACAAAAAAGAAGATCTGTTGATTCCTCACCCGCACAAAAAGGACAATAAATAAACATGAACCTATACGATACTTTATTCTGGTTTCTATCGGCTGTGTCTGTGGGCTGTGCGCTGGGTGTTATACTCAGTCGTAACCCTGTGAACAGTGTATTGTTTCTGGTGCTGACCTTTGTATCAATTTCTGGTCATTACATACTAATGAATGCACAATTTCTGTTTATTGTGAACCTGATAGTATATACAGGTGCTATAATGGTACTGTTTCTATTTGTTATCATGCTTATGAACCTCAATGCAGATGTAGAGCCCCAAAAGGGGCAGTTAGTGCAGCTAGCTGGGGTAGTATCGGGCGGGGTGTTGTTTCTGGTATTGCTGGCGGCAGTGAAAACTGCTTCGCCTGTACCTATTGACAAGGCGTCTATTGACATAGGACTTATAACTAACCTTGGTAAGGTGCTGTTTAAGGACTTTGTACTGCCGTTTGAGATAAGCAGTGTGCTGTTTCTGAGTGCTATGATAGGAGCAGTAGTAATAGGTAAAAAAGAAGAAAGTGCCCCGTTGCCTAGTGGAGAGTAGTTGTTACTCTAGCCGGTGGTGAAATGATAGTAAAAAGTGACGCTTATATTATTTTGTTGTATATCTATACTTTTTTAAGATGCCAGTAAATTCAACACATTATTTGTTTCTCAGTCTATTGCTGTTTTCGATAGGCATTATGGGCACGCTGATGCGGCGGAATGCCATAATTATATTTATGTGCATAGAGTTGATGCTTAATTCAGTGAACCTGTTATTGGTGTCATTCTCTAAATTATTTGCTGACCCAAATGCTCAGATTTTTGTATTCTTTATAATGGTAGTGGCCGCTGCAGAGGTAGCCGTGGGACTGGCAATAATAGTAATGATGTACCGTAAAGTACATTCAGTAGACATCAATATTCTAAACAGATTAAAACACTAAAGTACCCGCACTTGCGGGATTGGCGTTATGGCTAACCTCGTTTACTTAATACCGTTATTCCCATTGATAGGTTTTCTGATCAATGGTATCTTTTGGAAAAAAATGCCTAAGTCCCTAGGGGGAATGATAGGCACTGTGGCAATACTTGCTTCATTTATAGTATCGCTCGGCATATTCTTCGAGGTCAAAAGTGCAGACTTTCATGGTCCGTTGGTTGTTACCTTGTTCGATTTTATCAGCTCGGGCAACATGCATATACCATTTGCGTTTCAGGTAGATGCTTTGTCTTCATTGTTTCTGCTTATCATTACAGGAGTGGGTTTCCTGATACATGTGTACTCTACCTCGTACATGCATCACGATGAAGGAATGGTAAAATATTTCGCCTACCTGAATCTATTTGTATTTTCCATGCTATTGCTGGTGCTAGGTGCCAACTATCTCATCATGTTCATAGGTTGGGAAGGCGTAGGTCTTTGCTCTTATTTGCTTATTGGGTTCTGGTTCAAAAATCGTGATTATACCAATGCTGCTAAGAAAGCTTTTGTAATGAACCGTATAGGTGATTTGGGCTTTTTGGTAGGTATGTTGCTAGTATTATTCAATTTTGGTACCCTTTCTTATCTTGATTTCTTTGGCAAACTGAATGGTGCAGATGTAGCAGTACCATCTTCTATCTATAACTGGATAGCACTTTGTTTCTTTATAGGAGCTACCGGTAAAAGTGCTCAGATACCGTTGTACACTTGGCTACCAGATGCCATGGCAGGTCCTACACCAGTATCTGCGCTGATACATGCCGCAACGATGGTTACTGCAGGTATATATATGATAGCCCGTAGCGGTGCGCTATATAGCATTACCCCAGCAATACTAAATATTGTAGCTATTGTAGGCCTAGCAACAGCTATACTAGCTGCTACTATAGCTATCTTTCAGTACGACATTAAAAAAGTATTGGCTTATTCTACCGTTAGCCAGCTAGGTTTTATGTTTTTGGCATTGGGTGTAGGTGCTTACACTACAGCAGTGTTTCACGTTATGACGCATGCGTTCTTCAAAGCATTGTTGTTCTTAGGCTCTGGTAGCGTGATACATGCTATGGGCGGCGAACAGGACATACGTAAAATGGGAGGTCTGGGCAAACATATGCCTATAACCCGTGCTACATTCCTTATAGGTTGTCTGGCTATATCGGGTATTCCTGGTTTATCGGGCTTCTTCTCTAAGGATGAAATACTTGCCAATGTGTTTACGCACAGCCCCGTATTGTATGTGCTGGGTATAATAGCGGCTATGATGACTGCTTTCTACATGTTCCGTCTTTACTTCCTTACATTCAATGGTAGTTTCCGTGGTACAGAAGAGCAGCACCATCACTTGCATGAGAGCCCTGCGGCTATGACTATACCGCTTATAGTATTGGCATTGTTGTCGATAGTAGGTGGGTATGTGGGTTTACCCGCTGTAATCAGTGAGCATAATGCACTGGCATCATTCCTTAGTCCTGTAGTTACCAACTTTGGTACTCATCATTTATCTCATGGTACTGAGTGGGCACTTATGGGTGTTTCGGTAGCGGTAGCGGTACTAATGATAATAGTGGCATGGTCAGTAAACAAAAAACCAAACTTTGCTGAAAATAAAGGTTTGGCAAAAGTGCTTGAGAACAAATGGTATGTAGACGAACTGTATGAAGCTATAGTATTGAAACCAATAGCTGCATTGTCTGACATATTAGACAAATATGTAGAAAAACGTGGTATAGATGGAGTAGTAAATGGGGTGGGGAAAACCGTAAGATGGGGTGGAGATAGGCTGAGACTACTACAAACTGGTCAGGTGGGTTTTTACATCTTCATTATGGTGATAGGTATTGTGTTATTGTTTTTGATTAGCATTTTTGGTGTAAAATTATAAACCTGCTCCTTGTATGGGTGTACCGCTTAGCTGCATGGTGTAGCACAGTGGGGATGGTCACACAAAGGTTTTGGGGTTAAATTATTTTTGTTTTTATGATTCTGATATTACTCATTGTTATTCCGCTGTTGTCGGGCATTCTGTCCTTCGCCATGAAGGGCGACGGAGCCAAAACGCTTGGCATTATCAGTTCTATGGTATCGCTGGCACTGGCTGCATATGTCAGTGGCACTAATTTTTCGCAACCTATCTCCTATTCGCATGAGTGGATACCTATGTTGGGTACACAATTCAGCCTAATGGCAGATGGCATGAGTGGAATGCTGGTATTGCTTACAGCCATTGTAACAATGGTGGTGATGATAAGTAATGCCAATAAAGAAACTGAAAGTGCGGGTGCATTTTATGGTTTTATGCTGCTTTCTCAGGCGGGGTTGATGGGTGTGTTTCTGGCAGCAGATGCTTTGGTATTTTATGTGTTTTGGGAGTTGGCTTTGATACCAGTATATTTCCTATGCTCGCGCTGGGGTGGTGAAAAACGTATTGCAGTAACCTTCAAGTTCTTCGTGTACACTTTTGTAGGTAGCCTTATGTTGCTAGCTGCATTGATATATTTGTCTTTACAAACTCCGGGGCTCAACAGCTATGCGTGGGCTGATATAGTACGTGCTGGTTCTACACTTCCTGAAACTGTGCAAATAAGACTCTTCTGGCTGGTGTTTATTGCTTTTGCTATCAAGATGCCTATTTTCCCGTTCCACACGTGGCAGCCCGATACTTACGAGCAATCACCTACACCAGTAACTATAATACTTAGTGCGCTGATGGTGAAGATGGGTCTTTTTGCAGTACTTCATTGGTTGTTACCCGTACTACCAAAGGGCGTAGCTTACTGGGCAGATACTGTGGTGATCTTATCAGTAATAGGTATAGTATATGCATCGTGCATAGCCATAGTGCAAACCGACATAAAACGCCTGATAGCTTACTCATCTATTGCGCATATGGGACTGATGAGTGCAGTAGCCTTTATGCACAGTGGTGTGGGTATGCATGGTATCATGGTGCAAATGTTTAACCACGGAATCAACATTACCGGTATGTGGCTAATAGTGAGCATGGTAGAAGAACGCTGGGGTACCCGCGACATGACCAAAATGGGTGGTATGGCTACAGTAGCTCCTAGGATGGCTATAGCACTGGTTATCATATCTCTTGCTAACATTGCTCTGCCACTTACAAATGGTTTTGTGGGTGAGTTTATGCTATTTAATGGTCTTTTTGCTGGCGATGGTGGTGCTATGCACATAGGCGTAATGGTAGTGGCAGGTCTGGGTATCATACTAGGTGCGGTATATACACTGAACATGATACAGAAATCAGCCTACGGTAACGTAACTGAAATGGTGGTTAAAAAAGACCTAAGCATCAACGAATATGCGGGGTTGGCTATTATCATTAGTCTGATACTGTTTCTAGGTGTGTACCCTAAACCATTGCTAGACCTTACGGCTGGTGTGGCAGAAATGATAGTTCGTTAAGAAAACCGGTACCGAAAGGAATGGGTTTGGAAATTATTTGATTATTGACATTTGATTTATAAACATGAAAGCAATTATTGCTACTACAATTTTTGGTGTTATCATGATGTTTGCCGGATTGATGGTAAGCAACAAGAAGAGCATTGTCGCTATAGCTACAGTGCTTTTTGCTGCACTACTGGGCGTTAATATCTGGGATCTCGCTGCTACATCTGCCGATGCTGCCAACAATCTATTCTTCAATAATATGCTGCGTATAGAGCACTATTCAATGTGGTTTAACACATTGATGACGGGCTGTACCCTACTCTATGCCCTGCTTATGGGTAAGGAAATAATAAAAGTGGGTATACATGTAGCTGAGTATTTTGCGCTGATCTTCTTTATTCTTTGTGGACTGTACTTGCTATCTACATACAACAATATGTTGATGATGTTTATAGGCATTGAGATACTGTCTATACCCCAATACATATTAGCAGGCAGCGACAAAAGAAACCTAAAAAGCAGTGAAGCATCACTTAAGTACTTACTGA
>JBIKKS010000382.1:0-2892 GCA_044360235.1 Flavipsychrobacter sp.
TACACTTCTTTGCACATGTGGTTTCCTGCAGACACTCTAACTGTGTTGGTTCTAATGAGTGTAATTTGCGCACCAAAAGCCTGTTTTATGTTTCGAAGTATACCGTAGTCTGCGTTTCCTCCTATTTCTAGCATATTATGCATAGATCAGTTCTTTTATGCCTTCTTTAAGCCGTGTTTTTGGTGAGAATTTAAGCTTATCTATGGTGTATTCATTGTTATACAAAAATGAAGAAGAATTATCAACACCTATACGTATTAGTTAGCATCCGGGCACTAAAGCTGCTACTTTGGCAGCAACTTCTCTGTTTTCGTATGCTTCAGGACTAACACCGAGGTATACGTGGTTTTGTCCATGTAAAGCGGCATATATACTGTAGTCGGCGGCATCAGATATGTGGAGATAATTCTGTTTGCGGGCTCCGTTGCCTAGTAATGTTACTATCTTTTTGGTTTTTGCATCATTTACCACATTTTTTAGCTTGTTAAAGGTAGTATAACAGTGTTCGTTTGTAAGATTTAGGGCTCAATAAATGAGTTGCTCTGGTTTGTACTTGATGGTAAATGTGTATGTAGTTGCCTGATGCATTTCCAAACATTTAAAATCCATTAGTAATCTTACATTTACACTATGTTGAGAGGCTTTTAGTTTTAGAATATTACCACTAATTACAGAATTATGTCTACGTACGGAGAAATAAAAAGAATAACTACTCATACCCTGCAGTGGATGAAACTGAATGGGGAAAAAATAAGTATGCTTACTGCCTATGATTTTTCTATGGCACGAATACTGGATGATGCAGGTATAGATGTGATACTGGTAGGCGATTCGGCATCAAATGTGATGGCTGGTCATGAAACTACGTTGCCCATTACCCTAGATCAGATGATATACCATGCACAGAGTGTGGTGCGCGCGTGCAAGCGTTGTCTTGTAATAGTAGATCTACCATTCGGGTCTTATCAAGGCAATAGCAAGGAAGCACTTAACTCCGCGATACGCATTATGAAAGAGGCTGGTGCACATGGCATAAAGCTAGAGGGTGGGCAAGAGGTGTGTGAGTCTATAAAAAGGATAGTAGGGGCTGGTGTGCCTGTAATGGGGCATCTGGGGCTAACACCACAGTCGATATACAAGTTTGGTACTTATACAGTGAGGGCAAGAGAAGAGGAAGAGGCTGAAATGCTGATACAAAACGCACTAGCACTCCAAGAGGCTGGTTGTTTCTCGGTGGTGCTGGAGAAGATACCTGCGACACTGGGTACAGAGGTGGCCGCCCAGCTGAAGATACCCGTTATAGGCATAGGCGCAGGTAGTGGGGTAGATGGACAGGTGCTGGTAATGCACGATATGCTGGGGGTAACCAAAAACTTTTCGCCCAGATTTCTGCGTAGGTACCTCAATCTGTATGAAGACATCACCAATGCTACCAAGGCATACATAAGCGATGTGAAAAGCAAAGATTTTCCGAATGAGAAGGAGCAATATTGATGCTAGGGTAGCAGGTAGGATATTGAAAAGGTGTATAGTTTAGTTTCACAGGTGTCAAATATCAAAATGACCATCAATAGTATTTTAGAAGAACTGAAGACTGCAACACACCCGGTAGCGAAAGCACTGCACAAGGGCGTCCACTTCAGGGTACTGGTAATAGGGTTTAATGCGGGTATGGTGCTCAAAGACCATAAAGCGCATATGGCATCAAAGCTCACGGTAATAAAAGGTAGTGTGCAGTATGTAGAAGATGGTAAGGAAACCATTATGCACCTGTATGATGAGATGGAAATACCTGTAGATATCACGCACTCAGTGAGTGCGGTAGAGGACAGCCTTTGTATACTAACTCAGGGATAAAAAAGTTAGCCGGCTAATTTCTAGCCGGCTAACTTTTTTAGTGTTTTTTCTTTGTTTTGCCTTTAGTAGTTTTCTTTCCCTTTTTCTGTTTTTCTAAGTCTGCCTCAGTTACTTCATCTTTGGCATCTCCTTTTATGTATAGGGTATATCTTTTTTCACCTTTGGGGGTTACTGCATTAGATTGTATGTACACTTCTTTGTGAAAAACACCATGTTGCTCTTCGGTTTTCAGGCCTAGTTGTATAAACCCTTTTTGACCCGGGAGTACGGGGCTTTTGCTCCACTCTACATTAGTGCAACCGCATGATGGGGTTACATTCATCACTATAATAGGTTCAGTGCCCACATTGGTAAATTCGAAGGTGTGCATTGCTACCGGGCCTCTCTGTATCACACCAAAGTCGTGTGTTTCACCACTCTCAAATTTAAATCTAGGCCCTGTTTTTTGTTGCGCTACGCCTTGTTTTTCCTGAGCTATGGCTGTGTTGCTACCACCAGCTAGCAAAAGACTTAGTGCTGTAATGATTAGTTTTCTCATGTGCAATGATAATTTATAATACTGTGAGCTAAAATGAAAAGTGAAATCGGGTGAGGGTGGTAGTCTATCAATAATAAGACATGCAACCCTGTAGACTTCCCTATTCTAAAAACAGTTGGCATAAGCCAACTGTTTTTGTGTTATAAATTTTGTAAAACTGATTTGATTATTTTTTTTCTGCAGGAGCTACTGGTTCAGCTGGTTTTGGCTTTACAGTGCCTCTTATGTGCAGTACCAATGGTGACTGCTGTGCATTTGAATTGATGGTTACGTCTTTGTTGATAAGACCAGGACGACCAGCAGAATTGTATGCTACGTGTATAACACCTTTTTTGCCAGGTAAAATTGGCTCTTGGGGCCATTTAGGTACAGTGCAACCGCATGAACCATGAGCTTCTTGGATAACGATAGGTTCTTTACCTACGTTTTTGAATTCGAAATCATACTCTGCAACTGGTCCTTCTGGTATTTCGCCAAAGTCGTGAGTTTCTTCACTG
>JBIKKS010000026.1:0-10651 GCA_044360235.1 Flavipsychrobacter sp.
GTGTGTAATCAGCAACTAATTGTACAAAAGGTAAATCCCCAGAAATGTCAATTTCTGGGGATTGTTTTTTCTATTGATCTATGCTATGCAGTTAAGCTATTGGCAAGTATCTTACTTACTCACTGCAGGTCCTGCTATTTCTTTAATTTTAGCAAACACTTCATTTTCACCACCTTCTTCATAGCCAATGTGTTTCCAAGCCATTTTGCCTTCTTTGTCTATTATCATCGTAAACGGTACAGACTGGAAGTTGAGTGAGCGTTTCAGGTCAGAGTTAGGATCTATGTAATATGGGAAAGACCAACCCTGCGATATGGCATAAGTACGTACCAATCCTTCAGCACGAGCCTCATCTATCGACATAGTCATAAAATCAAAGTCTACTTCTTTTTTCCAGTCGGCTAGTTTCAGCGATATATTTTTTATTTCTTTTTTGCAAGGTACACACCATGTAGCCCAAAAGCTGATAACAGTAACACGTCCTTTTTGCACAGTTTCGTTAAAGGCTAGTTTTTTGCCAGTGTTCACATTTTTTACCTGTGTACTTGGCAAATCTTGTGCATGTATAATGGTTGTTGCTAATAAGCATGCCGCTATGGCGAGCATTTTTTTCATATTTTGTTTGTTTTTTAAAATATTAAGCGAAAACTTTGCCACATTTGATTTTCGGGGCTAATTTCGGAAAAACTTTAACAATTACAGCGTTTAAATGAAAAAACCAGTTCTATTCTTTCTTGCATCAATTTTAACAGCTAGTTCTTTCGGTCAGGGTACACTTTCAGGCGATCTGATGATGAACCTCAACTTTTTTCATAAAGATACGAACATTCAGGCATCTGGAAACCCTCTTTATGACAATGCACTCAGTGGCAGCGATGGGTGGCTCACATTGCGCTACGCCACCAACAACGGTTTTACCTTTTTTGTACGTGCAGATGCATTTAACAACTCCAACCTTAAAAATCCAGTAACTGCCAACACCGACTTTGGTATAGGTGCTTGGAATGTGACTAAAGAACTCGATGACCTTACCATATCTGTTGGTACTATCTACGACCAAATAGGTTGTGGTATATTGTTCAGAGCTTACGAAGATCGTGGTTTGTTGATAGACAATGCCTTGGTAGGTATCTCTCTCAAGTACAAGTTTGCCGATAATTTTATGGTGAAAGGTTTTACCGGTCAGCAGAAAAACAATAATAGCGACAACAATCTGGTGAACAATGTAAGGTATGCGCCGGTTATAAAAGGTATCAATGCAGAGGGCGATTTCGCATCTGGTAATTTACATGTCACTCCTGGTATAGGTGTGCTCAACAGAACACTTGATGCTGCCAGCATGAATGCTGTAGCTGCTACCATCAATGGTCAGGATACGCAGGCGAGGTTCAATCCTAAATACAATATGTATGCATTTTCGGCATATAATAGTCTTACTTATAAAAATCTATCTTGGTATGTAGAGGCTAATTATAAAACTAATGAAGCTATTCTGAAAGACAACATACTGCAAGACAAGCCAGGCAATGTATTATACACATCTGTAAGTTATGGCATGAAGGGGATAGCGTTGAGTTTGTTTGGTAAGCGTACCGAAGATTTTATGATGCGCACCTCACCCAATGAAACACTGTTGAAGGGTATGCTCAACTGGCAACCTATCATAGCCGTGTTGCGCCCTTTGCGCCTCATGTCGCGCTACACACCTGCTTCTCAGGATATATCTGAAATGGCAGGTACTGCAAACCTTACAGTTACCCCTAACGATGTTACAAACTTCACATTTACCTATACACACATTAATACATTAGAAGGTAATGAACTTTATAGGGAGGCTTTTGCTGAAGGTATATATCAGGGCTGGGACAAGTGGGTAATAGAGGGTGGTGTGCAGTACATGGAGTACAATATCCTCGCATACCAGAGCCGGTCATCTTCTATCACAGTTCCTGTTCAGTACGCCATCACTCCATTTGCCGAAATCACTTATAAAATCAATGACCAAAAGTCTTTGAGATTTGAGGCACAGTATATGGATGCAAAACGTGATTACGGTTCATGGGCTTTTGCATTGCTCGAATTCAACATTGCTCCTAAATGGTCTTTTTCAGTGTCAGACATGTTTAACAGTGCCCCCAACAAAGGTGTAGATAATGTGAACTACAAAGATCCAGGTAATCACTACTACAGTGTGTTCAGTGCTTATACCAAGGGGCCACACAGGTTCACATTGGCTTATGTAAAGCAGGTAGATGGTATCAACTGTACCGGTGGCGTGTGTCGTTATGAGCCCGCATTCAGTGGGGTAAAGGCTATGATCAATACAAGTTTTTAGTTCTGTAACACTACAATCTCTAAAAAAAGCAAAACGGGTGAAGTTTTTCGAAGTGCGTAATTTTTCGTTTTTATTTGTTTTGCTTTTTTGTTCAGGTAGTGTTTTCGCCTATCCTGAGTATAAGGCTGCCAAGGCTCGTATAGTTACTGGCAAAATGGTAATAGACGGTAAGTTGACGGAAAACGACTGGATTAGTCAATCACCTGTCTATAGGTTTACACAGTCTACACCTCACCCAGGAATTGCCTCTGCTCAGCGCACGTCAGTACAAATATTGTATGACGATGAAGCTGTGTATGTCGGTGCAATGATATACGAAAACAACTTAGACAGCATTGTACGCCAACTATCGCCCAGAGATGATTTTGAGGACAGCAATACAGATGCTTTTGGAGTTACTTTCGACACCTACCTTGACAGGCAAAATGCTACAGAATTTGTAGTTACAGCCGCTGGGGTGCAGGCAGATGCAATTGTTAAGTTCGACAATGTAGACCGCTCATGGAATGCCGCCTGGTACTCTAAAGTATCTATCAACGACAGTGGCTGGAGCCTAGAGATGAAGATACCTTACTCGGCACTTCGTTTTCCCAAAAAAGCAGTGCAGAAGTGGGGTGTCAACTTTATACGTGTTATAAGACGAAATAGAGAGCGTAGTTACTGGCACGAAGTATCGCCCGCAGTGCAAAATATAATCAGCCAGTCGGGAATTCTGGAAGGAATACAAAACATCAAAGCACCTATCAGGCTGGCGTTGTTGCCCTATATGTCTTCATACATAGAAGACTATGATGGAGCTGTAGCCAAAAGCTTGAATGGTGGCATGGATATTAAATACGGGCTTAATGAAAGTTTTACATTGGATATGACGCTAGTGCCCGATTTCGGACAAACTTTATTTGATAATCGTGTGTTGAATTTGTCGCCCATAGAAGTACGCTACGATGAGCGTAGGTATTTTTTCACTGAGGGGGTAGATCTATTCAATAAAAATGATCTTTTCTACTCACGTAGGGTAGGGGGTACACCTATCAACCTCAATACCCTAAATGGTCAATTAAACAAGGGGGAGATTATTACTAAAAACCCTGCTAATTCCCGATTATACAATGCAGCCAAGCTATCGGGTAGAACTAGAAGTAATATGGGTGTCGGTTTTTTTAATGCAGTGTCGGCTGAGACAAGAGCTACCATCACTGATACCTTTACCAATAGTGAGCGTAGTATACAAACTTCGCCACTTACCAACTATAACGTTATAGTGGTAGATCAGGCATTAAAAAACAATTCTTTCGTAAGTCTGGTAAATACTAATGTATCCAGAAAAGAAACCAGTTATGATGCCAATGTAAGTGCAGTTTTATTCAGATTTGCAGATAAAGCCAATAAGTATGCCATTAGCGGATCTACAGATGTTAGCCAGCTTTTTTACAATACAAGCACTGATGTGGGCTACAGGTCAGCACTCACATTGGGCAAGCAGAGTGGCAACTATACATGGTCGCTTAGTACCAAAGCTGTTAGTGATAGGTTCAATGCCAATGACCTCGGTTATCTGGACCGTAACAATATTATTTCCTGCCTGTACTACAACATATACAATACTTACAAGCCATTTTGGATCATTAATACTACCTACAATAAAATAGGCATGGAGTATTACAGGGCCTTCAATCCCGATGTTTTTGCCCGTGCAGCAGTGCACGGCAATCACGTTGTTACCTTCAAAAACTTTCTCACTTCAGGCTTATATTGGGATGCTCAACCCCGGGTTTCTTACGACTTTTTCGAACCTCGCACCCCAGGTAGATACTATGTTTTTCCTGCCAATAACATGAATGGTGGTTTCATTTCGTCTGATTACAGAAAGCGTTTTGCGCTAGACCTCGAAGCCAGTAAACGATGGTTTGGCAGCAGCAACCGCCAAACCGAGTATTGGTCTATATCGCCCAGATACAGATTCAGTAACAAGCTGTCGGCTATATACAGCCTCACCCGCGAAAACCGGGCTAATGATGTAGGTTTTGTAAGCAAAGCAAGCGATTCCATTTACCTAGGTTCTCGCACACTCACTACCACCATCAATACACTCTCTACTGCTTACATCTTCACTCGAACTATGTCCTTGAAGTTAGATGCTAGGCATTACTGGTCGCAGGCCGAATATACCAAATACGAATTGCTAGATAAAAGCGGAAACCTGAATAGTACCAATTATAGCACTAATCACAATGTCAATTACAATTCTTTTAATGTCTTCATGAACTTTGTGTGGCAGTTCAAGCCGGGTAGCGAAATGAGTGTGGTGTACCAAAACAGTATTTATTCTGCTGGGCCCAACATAATACCCGATTATCGCACAGATGTAAGAACCACCCTACAAGCGCCACAGAGCAATAGTTTATCTGTTAAGATCATCTACTTCCTAGACTACCTGACCATAGACAAAGCCTTAAACAAGAAAAAAGGAAACAACAGCTAAGATTAGATGCAAGATTTAGTGTACAATTAGTATTCTATTTGCATGCTTGTACCTTCTTTTAGTCTTGCCAGATTAGGGTTTTTAGTAGCCATTGCTTCATACATTTCACTTTTGCTCAGGGCACGAGGCGTGTTGTCTATCATGCTTTCATCTATCTGTATCTCGGTAGTGATGCGCACATTTCTACCAGCACGTTCACTGAAAAATTCTATCATTTGTGTACGTTGTTCGCGGGCGTAGGTATCTGTCATTTCGCCTGGGGTTATAAACCGTACCTCATCTGGCGGATATGACTCCAGCCGCATCATACTAAATTGAGAGAATAGTACACTCTTGCCAGTAGCTTGCAGGCTTTGTTTGTATTCTTCAAATATTGCATGGGCTTTTTCTGCCGTTAGTGGCGCAGATTGCGGTATCATGCCCGCTACTGCCTGATTCATTACTTCATCCAGGTCTCCTAGTATATCCATACTCACCTTGCGGGTAGCAGGTGCTGTGCGAGGCGCAGCTACTGGCTGCGCAGCAGGAGTATAATTTGGTGCTGGCTGTGCAGCTGGTGCAGATGGAGCACTCACTGGAGTTTCCACTCTGGGGGCTTCCTGCACCAGTTTGCCATATCCCATTTGTGGGTCAGCCGCTACTGTATAACTTGGTGCCACAATGGCCATGACCACAGGTTCTGGAGCTTGAATGTCGGGTACTATCGGTGGCGAAGCTACACTATTAGTGTTTTTTTTTTCACCAGACATTTCACCCGCGCTCAGTTTGCCTTGTTCGCCGCCATATATGGGTGGGGCAGCTACGGCTTGCAGCAGAAAGCAAAGTTTTATGATGCACAGCTCCACATGTAGCCGTCTGTTGTTAGCGTTTTTATACTGTAGCTCGCAGTCATTTATTACATTCAGCCCCGATATCAAAAAAGAAGGAGGCGTTTGATTTGCCTTCTCGTGGTACATCTTCATATGTACGCTGGGCACATCCAATAGCTTCGCCATTCTGCCATCTTTACATAATATCAGGTTTCTGAAGTGTTCGCCTAGCCCACCTATTACCACATCCCCTTCAAATCCTTTTTCCAGCGCATCATCCAGTAGTAGCATAGCAGCAGCAACATCTTGGCTCAGCATAGCATCTGTTATGCTAAAGTAGAAGTCAGCATCCAGTATATTCAGATGCTCCATGGTATTGGCATAGGTAAGCATACCATTTGTGAAGCTAGCTATGCGGTCAAGCATAGACAGTGCATCACGCATACAGCCTTCGCTTTTTTGGGCTATTACGTGCAGTGCAGCCTCGTTGGCTATCATACTTTCCTTTACTGCTATGCCCTGCAGGTGCGCTACGATGTCATTGGTAGTAATTCGTTTGAAATCGAATATCTGACAACGACTGAGAATTGTGGGTAGAATCTTATGTTTTTCGGTAGTGGCTAGTATAAATATTGCATAAGGTGGTGGTTCTTCCAGCGTTTTCAGAAATGCGTTAAATGCCGCAGCACTTAGCATGTGTACCTCATCTATTATATACACTTTATACCTGCCATGTTGCGGGGCAAAGCGTACCTGATTGGTCAATTCTCTTATATCATCAACAGAGTTGTTACTCGCAGCATCCAGCTCAAAAACATTGAAGGAAGCACTGTCTTTCATGCTGGCGCAGGTACTGCACACACCACAAGCCTCCATGTCGGCAGTAGGGTTTTCGCAGTTGATGGTTTTGGCTAGTATGCGGGCACAGGTAGTTTTACCCACTCCACGCGGTCCGCAAAACAAAAAAGCATGTGCCAAGTGTTGGTTGCGAATAGCGTTTTTGAGTGTTGTGGTTATATGTTCCTGACCCACCACCGTATCAAAGGTTTGTGGGCGGTACTTTCTGGCTGATACTATATAGTTATCTGACATTTATTGTTCTAATTTTTCACCTGTTCTTGCAGTCCTTCTTTTACAAAGTTCCTGAAGATTCACTTTATAATCTCACAAAGTTTCCCACAGCATTACATGCCATAGAATCCTACTATTTCTTTTCCCTCGCTGTTGCGCATACCTCTATACATACCCGCAGAGTTGAAGCAGAAATCAAAGTTGCCCATAGCATCAACTGCTATCAGACCACCTTCTCCACCCATTTTCACCAGCTTGTCTTTTATCACTACAGCGCAGGCTTCATGCAGCGATAAGCCTTTATACTCCATAAGGCAAGACACATCATAAGCCACAACAGCCCTCAAAAAGTACTCGCCATGCCCAGTACAGGATATAGCACAGGTTTTATTATTAGCATAGGTGCCAGCACCGGGTATAGGGCTATCGCCTATGCGGCTAAAGCGTTTATTGGTCATGCCACCAGTAGATGTACCCGCAGCTATGTTACCCATAGCATCGCAAGCCACTGCACCTACCGTGCCAAATTTGTGACCAGTGTTGGGTGTTATTGGTCCACCCTTCAGGTTGTCACCTTTGTGGTCTAGCTGCGTGTAGTCAGTATCGCGTATTTCTACCCATTGGTCATATCTCGACTTGTTGAAGAAGTACTCATCTGGTGCCATTTCTACACCTTGTTTCAGAGCAAATTCTCCTGCACCTTCATTGCATAGCAACACATGCCCACTATGCAGCATTACTTCGCGTGCCAGCTTTATGGGGTTTTTTATGTTGCGCACACCAGCTACAGCACCTGCGGCTATATTACTACCATCCATTATGGCAGCATCCATTTCATTTAGGCCTTTTTTTGTAAACACTGATCCTCTTCCTGCATTAAACAGCGGATTGTCTTCCATTTCGCAAATAGCAGCTACTACAGCATCTGTGGCTGAGCCCCCAGCACGTAGCACATCAGTGCCCTTTGCCAAAGCTTCTTTTAGCGCTACAGTATATTCTGCTTCTTGTTGTGTGTTCATTATAGCAGGGGTTATGTTACCTGCGCCACCATGTATTACTAAAGTATAAGACATTGATTGAAATCTAATTGTTTTTGTATCATGAAATGTTGATTACTTACACTATTTGTGGTGCATACATTTCCATTTTTCCTTTGCCCGTCTAAAGTAGAAATTATAATTATCGCCACCAAAAATATTGATAAAGTAAGTGTCATTATTAATGCGAAATCTGGATGTGGTGACGGGTGCAAAGTGTCATATAGTCTGTATTTTTGGGCGTGAATATTTCTATAGACTTTCGGGACATACAGTTGAAGCTGCGAAAGGCAGAAGACAAAACTCAGGTATATGACCCTGTAAGAAAAAAATGGCTCATACTTACCCCTGAAGAACATGTGCGTCAATATATAATGGGGTATTTTACGGTTACATTAGGCTATCCTCAGACATTAATAGCTGCCGAAAAAGCTATTGTTGTAGGTGCTAGAACCAAACGATTTGATGTAGTGGTGTATGACCGCAACCACAAACCATGGATGTTGGTAGAGTGTAAAAGCCCAGATGTGCCAGTGAGCAGAGAAACTTTTATGCAGTTGTTGAGTTATCACACCACCTTGCAAGCTCGGTTTTGGGTTCTTACAAACGGTCATCAAACGTTTTGTGCCGATGCTACTGATGCCAATAATATACAATGGTTGTCGGCTTTGCCAGCTTTTGGGTAGTAAGTCCACAGTAGGTATGTATCCCATTTATTTTCCCAATATTTGGCTATAACGATTTGTATTCAGTACTTCTAGTGCCTTATTCACCACATTATCATCTTGTAGTTTTACTGAGTAATAACCATTGTCACGAAACAGAAACCGAGCAATTTGCGCCTTAATTTGCATCTCAAAGTAGCGCTGACTCATGGGTGCGGTAAATTGTTTGAGTAGTGTTTTGCGCTCACCGGGTGGCAGCAGCGCCACAAACTTATTTATTACCTGTCCTTCACCTTTGAAGGAATGAGTAAAGTCAGCAATGTTTTTGAAGTTAAAAGTATTTCTGTTTTGCAAGTAATAAGCCCATATCACATTCCTCATTTCCTGGCTAAAGGCAATATTGAGCAGTGGGGTAGACCATTTAGAGGTGTCATAGGGTACATATACATCTGGTTTTATGCCTCCACCACCATATACCACACGTTTGTGAACAGTGTAGTATGGGGTACTATCGGCTGGCGGTACTATATCATTGCCAGTAAGCTCGCCATTATCATATCTTTTTGCATAGTCTTCCTGATAGGCATCTCTGCCTTCGGCATAAGACCGTTGTATACTTCTACCAGATGGGGTGTAATACTTGGCAGTAGTGAGGCGCAGGGCCGCACCATCGGGCATTTCATACTGTTCTTGTACCAGGCCTTTGCCATAGGTGCGTCTGCCCACTATTACACCTCTATCCCAGTCTTGTATGGCACCTGCTATTATTTCGCTGGCAGATGCTGAGTTTTCATCTACCAATATGGCTATCCTTCCTTCCTCAAATTCGCCATGCTCTCCTGCTTTATAATCTATTCGGGCACTGTTTCTTCCTTTGGTGTATACCAGTAGTTTTTCATCAGCGATCAGGTCGTCTAGGATAGATGTCGCAGCATTAAGGTACCCACCGGGGTTGTCTCTGAGGTCAAGTATCAGTTGTGAGGCACCTTCTTTTTTTAGTTGTGACAGTGCTTTTGCAAACTCATCGTAAGTAGTGGCGCTGAACCTGTTTATTTTTATGTAGCCTGTTTTGTTGTCTGCCATTACACTAGCATCTACACTGTAGATGGGTATGATATCGCGAGTGATGGGTATTTTCTTTTGTGTGCCAGATTCTATCAGCTTCATGGTCACCTGTATGGTGCTGTTTTGTTTGCCACGCAGCAGCGATATTATTCTGTCAGATGTAATGCCAGTGCCGGCTACCAGACTATCTCCAACCCTTATTATTTTGTCGCCAGCAGTTATGCCAGCTTTTGAGGCTGGTCCGTTTTCTACAACTGATGTAACTTCAACAGTGTCCTTAAGTATAGAAAACTCTACCCCTATACCCGAAAAGCCACCATCTAAATCGTTGTTGACCTCTTGCAGTTCATCGGCGGGTATGTATACGGTGTGAGGGTCGAGGGGGGTGAGTAATCCGGTTACGGCATCTTCATACAGCAGATTAGTGTTGATGGTGTCAACGTATTTTTGTTTTATCAGCTCTATTATTTCCTCTAGGCGGTCGTTTCGCTGAATAACTGTTGATAAATCCCGCTTGTTGCGGAGTGTATCTTTGAGGTTAAAGCCCAAAATCATCCCTATCACCAATACCAACGAGTATAATAAAGGTGTCCATATTTTACTCCGGTTCTGTTCGTTTTCGCTCATCGTGTTGTTACTACTGCAAAGGTACGCAATAAGCACTGCCACAAAAAAGTAAAACTTGTATGTAATTGCAGGTTATCCACATTAGTATGGTTTAATACAGGGTGCAGTATTGGTTATTGTTGTATTGTCATTGTTCCTCATTACTTTTGACAGGGCAATAATTAACATGCAGGGAAAAGTATATAAATCTACAGGTAGCTGGTATTCGGTTTGTGGGGAAGATAGTCAGTTTTGGAATGCCCGAATAAAGGGTAAACTGAAGATAGATGAAGATATTTCTTCTACCAATCCGGTGGCGGTAGGTGATGTAGTGATTTTTCAGCCTGAAGACGAGAACATATTTACAGCCATTATAAGTGGTGTAGTGCCCCGACACAACTATATGGTGCGGGTATCGCCCCACAATCCTACTCAAAAACATATTATAGCTTCTAATGTAGATTTGGCATTATTGGTGGCTTCTATAGCTGACCCGAGGACCTCTACTGGCTTCATTGACCGGTTTCTGGTGACGGCTGAGGCCTACCATATACCCGCTATAGTGGTGGTGAATAAAATGG